>JBILXN010000133.1:0-6696 GCA_044378425.1 Methylococcaceae bacterium | reverse complement strand
TCCACCTCACCAGTCAGATACAGTACATGAGGTGCATCTGAATTAAACAACCGGATATTAGGCATCAGATGCCGGAGCTTTTCGTAGGCCTGTCGGATCTGTTCGGGGTCGGTGCTGTTACCGGAATAGCCCAGCGTCCTCAAGCCTACGAAAAACACCTCCCGCATATCATTGGGCAATAGCAATGTCCGCCTGAAGCGTGGATGCCATAGATCAGCCCAGGACAGCACGCGGGCGGGGTCGATGCGAGCCGAATCAAGACCCATACCGGTACTGCCCCAGAGATACGGCAGACTGTATACATTGGCGGGATCGAAGGGTTGATCCAGATGCCGCGAGTCGAGGTGACGGCTATTCGGTAGTTTCGACCGATCCAGCGCTTGCAGCAGACCCGCCCGCCGCATACGGTCCACGTAGTAGGTTGATGGCACGACCAGATCATAGCCCTGGCCCTTCAGCAGCCTGACCTTGGCGTACATGGCCTCGTTGCTGTCATAGGTCGCGTAGCGCACTGCTATGCCGGTTTCGCGGGTAAACCGTTCCAGCACCTCTTGCGGCAGATAATCGGCCCAGTTGAAAAACCTGACTTCAGCCGGCTGGCTGTGAGCATTCATCGCCACCGTGGCCAGCAGCGCCAGCATCCGACGAGTCAGACGCCACGGTGACCGCAGCCTCATATGCGGCCCCTGCCGAGCAGCCCATGCGCCAATGTGATCACCAGTAGTGATCCGGCGAACATCAGCGTTGCCAGTGCGTTCACCTCCGGCTTGACCCCCATCCGCACCATGGCATAAATCCTTAACGGCAACACATCGAAGTCCGGACCGGTTACAAAAAAACTCACGACGACATCATCCAACGACAGCGTAAAACTCAGCAACCACCCCGCCGCAATGGCGGGCAGCACCAGCGGCAACACCACGTACCCGAGAGCCTTGGCCTCGCTTGCACCGAGATCCTGCGCCGCCTCCAGCAAATGGCGATCAAAGGCCTCCAGCCGGACAAGCACCGTCATCGTGACAAACGGCAGGCAGAACGTAGTATGCGCCAGCACCAGCGAACAGAAACCCAGCGGGATGGACAGCACAATACACAGCACCAGCAGGGATACACCCATGACGATATCCGGCGTCATCAGAGTCACAAACAGCAGCCCATGCACGAGCCGGCTGGCACGACTCCCGTAAAGCCTCAGGCCGATAGCCCCCAGGGTGCCGATCACGCTAGCGAGCGTCGCAGCCAGAACCGCGACCGTCAGCGAGTTAAATGCCGCAATGATCAAGCCATCGTCTGTTGCCAGATTGCGGTACCACTGCAGCCCCACGCCATCCCAGCGCATGCCGTAGTCGGTGGTGTTGAAGGAATAAGCCACCAGCACAACCAACGGCAGGTAGAGAAAGCCGAAACCGATCCACAACACGATACGGTGGCTCCTCATGGCGGCCCCTCAGTGGCGCCCAATACCCGCCGCAACAGGCCATTGAGTCCGAGCAACAGCCCCAGGAGACCGATCACCACCACGCTTGCCGCAGCGCCAAACGGCCAGTCGCGGGCATCTAGAAACTGGTCTTTCAGCAGGGCGCCGATCATCAGTTCACGCGCGCCGCCCAGCACATCGGTGACGAAGAACATACCCAATGCAGGCAGAAAAACCAGCAGGCAGCCGGCCGCAATGCCGGGCGCTGTCAGTGGCAAGATCACATGCCGAAAGATGGCCCAACGGCCAGCGCCGAGGTCGGCCGCCGCATCAATCAGACGACGATCCAGGGCATCGAAGCGCGCATAGAGGGGCAGGATCATGAATGGCAGCAGGACATAAACCAGCCCGACGCAGACCGCAACGCCGGTATAGAGCAGCCGCACCGGTTCATGCATCAGGCCCAGCCCAAGCAATACCGCATTGATGGGCCCCTGCGCGGCCATAAGGCTGCGAATGGCATAGACCCGCAACAGCGAGTTGGTCCAGAACGGAATGATCACCAGCGTCAACAGTAACGGCCGCCAGCGCGGCCCGATTCCGGCCAGCAGGTAGGCGAAGGGATAACCGATCAGCAGACAGAGTAGCGTCGCCAGCCCTGCCATTCCCATGGAATCAGCCAGCACGCGCAGGTAGACCGGCTCCAACAGGCGCCGGTAACTGTCGAGTGTCACGACCGGCGCGACAAATCCCGCGTCATCCCGCGTCAGCACGCTGACCGCCAGCACCATCAGCATGGGCACCAGCGCAAACAGCAGCAGCCACCCCGGCAGCAGTTTGGTCGTGGCAAGAGGCAAAGGATTAAGTCGCATCGACGGGCAAGAGTGTTTCCCTGTTCGCCATCCAGCCTATTCTGACCCGCTGGCCAGCCCCATCATCAGCATTCAAAACACCCCCGTTGATGAATTCGCAGGCCATCAGCATCCTGCCGCTCTCCAGCCTGATCGCGGTCTCCACGGTGACGCCCTTGTAGGTCTTTTCCGTCACGACGCCATCCAGCCACAGCTGCGGCTGGCAGGAATCCGTAGCCGCTGGCAGGCCCTCCCCTCGGGCCACCCGCACATCTTCGGGCCTGATCAGCAGATGCACCGTATCTCCGGACCGCAGCACCAGCGGGGTTCGCAGGCTCAAGGTTCGCTGTTCCACCCTGACATCTACCCGACCGGCGGTGCCCGCATCCACCACCAGGCCGGGCAGGATATTGCTTTCGCCAACAAACCCGGCGACGAACAGGTTCACCGGATTTTGATAAATCTGGCGCGGACTGCCGATCTGCTGGATGATGCCGTCCCGCATGACCGCCACCCGATCTGATACGGATAGCGCCTCCTCCTGATCGTGAGTGACAAAGATGAAGGTCAACCCCAAGCGCCGCTGCAACGCCTTGAGCTCGCTCTGCATGGCTTTGCGCAACCGGTAGTCGAGCGCATTGAGCGATTCGTCCAGCAGCAGCACCCGAGGTCGGTTGACCAGGGCCCGCGCCAGCGCGACCCGCTGCTGCTGACCTCCGGACAGACGGGTCGGCCTGAGGGTGTCGTATTCAGTCATCCGCACCAGCGCCAGCGCTTCACCCACCCGCCGCCTGCATTCTGCTGGCGGGAGTCCCTGCATACGCAAACCAAAGCCGACATTGGCCGCTACATCCATGTGCGGGAACAGGGCATAACTTTGAAACACCGTATTGATGGGCCGTCGGGCGGCCGGGAGCGCATTGATCGCGACCCCATCCAGCCGGATCACCCCGCTATCCGGACTTTCAAAGCCTGCCAACAGACGCAAGGCCGTGGTCTTGCCGCAACCTGAGGGGCCCAGCAGCGTCAGAAACTCGCCCTCTTGCACAGCCAGATCAAGCCCCGGCAGGACGCACTTACCGCGGTAGCTTTTACTGACGGATTGAAGCTCGACGATGGGCGGGGTCATGAGTTGCATCGTGCCAGAACGGATTGTGGGCATACGCTAACACGGCCTCCGAGGCAGTGGGAACGCTGTCGGCCCAACCGCATGTGCCGCGCGGCATTTATCGCCCAACGCCCGGCATCTCCCGCTCAAGCCTCCCGCGCTGCCGTAAAATCCTCTCACCTCACCCGGCCAGTCTGACCCCCGTGCCTACCATGAACCGCCTGTTTGCCCTCATTGCCCTGCGGGGACGCTTGATGATTGCCGGGCTCAGCCTGCTGGCGCTGTATGGTCTTGCGGGCAGTCTACTGTTGCCGAGGGTCTTGGAGACCCGACTGCTGACCGCATTCGCCATGAATCCTGACCTGCACATCGCGGTGGCGGACATCGGTTTCCGACCTTTCGGGCCTGAACTCACGATCACGGGGCTGACACTGACGGATGCCTTGGGCCAGCCCGTGCTGAACTGCGATCGTTTGGACATCGACCTCGAACTCCTGCAGTCCCTCCGCCATCGAAAGCCCGTTCTGGTCCTTGAACTTGAATCGCCCGAACTGCACCTGACACGGGATGCAGCGGGCCACTGGAATCTGGCTGCGCTGATACCGCAGACGGATCCGAACGATGTCAAACCCCTACCCATCAGTCTGGGTGCAATCCGCCTGAGCAAGGGCCATATCATCATCACTGACGGTCTGCACAGCGCCACTCAACCCCGCCATCTCGGTCCTCTGCAGTTTGAGCTTGGCAGCATCGGCGACGCGGCCACTCTTCCGGTGCCTTTTGAGTTAGCACTCCAGGGTCGGGATGTCGGCGGGCTGACCGTCGGCGGTACGCTGAATCTGAATCCCCTCTCAGTCAGTGGCCGACTGGAGGCCGAGGCACTCAACCTCTCGTTCTGGCTGGATACCCTGGCGCCGCAGCTGCCTTGGCGGGTATCGTCCGGTACGCTCAGCACCCGCGCGTCGTTTGACCTTGGCGCCACCCACGATCCTGTCGGGGATATGGCCGTGGCGGCGGAAGGGTTCAGCATTGACGCGCTGGAGCTCACACCGGTTGCCGCGCCCGGACCTGACCTGAGACTGTCCCGGCTGGCACTGGAGGCGCTGAACAAACCGGCCGGCGAGCAAAACCTCAGCATCGGCACACTGTCCCTGTCAAACGCGACACGCGGGCAGGGCACGCTGTCTTCACTGGAGGCCCAGGACCTGTCGGTCGATCTCAAACACGCCGATGCGCAACTGGCAGCGCTCAGACTCAGGCAACTCGTCCTCCCCTCGGGCAAGCTGGAGCGGCTCGATTTTGGTGCCGTCCGGTTTGAATCTGCGGCCCCACACCTGTGGCTCGCTTCACTGGCGCTGTCGCGCTGTCAGGGTGCGTGGGGAAACCTGACCGGCCTGTTGGCCCAAAACATCAATTATGCCGTGGCTGACCAGCGTATCGTCGCGGAATCAATGACCCTGCGGCAACTGGCGACCCCTGAGCTGACCGTCACGGGGTTGCCGCTTCAAGGCATGGCTTCTGCGCCCACCCTCAGGGATCTGCGACTGGATCTACCGGGCCACACCGTATCCGCCTCGGCCATCAATAGCCCATTGGTAAGCAGCTCATGGGGCAAAGCCTCACAGGTTGTGCTGACCGCAGCGACCTACCATTGGGACAGTAGCCAGCTCGATCTGTCGGCACTCACAGCGGATGCCTTTAGCGCGACCTGGGGTGAAGTCGCCCATACGATCCTCGCCGGCCTGCGTTATCAGCCGGGCCAGCAGCAACTGACCTTGGCCAGCGCCTCTCTGACCGGAGCCCGTCTACACGATGTCCGGGTCGGCTCGGCTCATATCACCGCGCTGTCAGCAGGACTGACCGATCAGCGCTTCTCGTTACAGTCGGCTACCGTGTCCGATCTCATCGGCCAGAGCCCCTTGGCCGCCGATCCAGCCGCCGCCATTACCGCCCCCGGCGCAGGCCTTGCCGGGGGCGCGCCGACCGCGGACGGTGACGCGCCCCGCCCGTTTCAGCTTGGCCGTCTTGCACTGAAAGACGCCCGCGGCGATATTCGACAGCGCAGACTGACGGCCAGAGCGCTACAGTCGGACGATCTGCAACTGGACCTCATCAGACGCGACGACCATCAGCTGGCGTTTCGCGGTGTTGCCACCATCACGCTGACTGCGTCGAGGGTCGGCCCGGATCGTCTTCCCTGGCAGCTCGACATCGGCGATCTGGACCTCGACCGCTTTTCGCTGCACTACCTTGATGAAACCACCCAACCACCCGCCCGCCTCCGCTTCAATCACGCGCGGCTGCATGTCGACGACCTGAGTACTCGCAATGAAATGGACTTCAAGCTCTACAGCAAAATCGGTGAAAACGGCAAGGTGGAGGCGGATGGCCGGGCGAGTCTCAATCCTTTTTCAGCCAGTTTCCGCTTCGGTATCGACAAACTTCGACTCAAATCAGTGGAGCCCTACTGGCGGCCGCTGACCGGTATCGACCTGGTGCGCGGACGGCTGAATATATGGGGGGACATGGTGATCCACAGTGAACCTACCCTGCAGGTCGATTATGAGGGCGCGGCCGATATTGTTGAACTTGACTCGGTTGACCGGGCCTATGGCAAGCCCTTTGCCAAATGGAATTCTCTTAAATTCGACGGGCTGGCGATCAGCACTCACCCTCATCGCCTCATGACCCGCATCCTCACTGCCGAGCAGCCTTATCTGCGCTTCGCGTTCGATCAAGACCAGAATCTCAATCTGTTACAGGCACTGGCGCCGCCCAGCCAAGAGGCCGTGCCGCCAGAGCTCGCAACCCTTCATGTGCATGAAACTCCGCGCGGACAACCCCCGACGGGCAGTATTGGTCTGCTGCGCATCAAGGACGGCCTGGTCGATTTTACCGACCTGGCCATGGAGCCGGGATTCTCGACCGAGCTCCCTAAATTGAATGGCACCATCACCGGTCTGTCCACCCGCGCCAATACCCTTGCTACGCTGGTCATGGATGGCCGTATAAGCCGCAATTCCCCGGTTCAGGTATTTGGTGCCTTGCAGCCCATGGATTTTCGTGACAATACCGATGTCACCCTGGTCTTCAAGGCGCTCAACCTGACGTCACTGTCATCCTATTCCGGCAAGTTCGCGGGCTATCGCATCGAGCGGGGCAAACTCGACATGGATCTGCGCTACAGACTCATGCAGGGCAGGCTGGCGGTCGAAAACCGGGCGGTTCTGGATCGGCTAACCCTGGGCGAACGGGTGGACCATCCGAACGCCTCGTCCTGGCTGGCGGATCTGGCGGTAGCGTTACTGAAAGATAGCGGC
>JBILXN010000015.1:0-21794 GCA_044378425.1 Methylococcaceae bacterium | reverse complement strand
TCCTGATTCGCAAAGGCGACGCATTGCAGAGTGCGGGCACTCTCACCACCGTTGTTCTGGACAAAACCGGCACCGTGACCGAGGGCAAGCCTCGTCTGTCAGCCCTGGTAGCGGCTCCGGGCTGGACCGAGGAGGCCGTTCTGCAATGGGCTGCCAGCCTTGAAGCAGGCTCGGAACACCCCTTGGCCACAGCACTTCTAGGCGCTGCTACCGATCGCATGACCCGGCTGCTGCCGGTGACAGAATTTACCGCCATTGCCGGCCACGGCGTTTCAGGCGTGATTGAAGACAAGCGTGTACTACTCGGGAATCTGCCGCTGATGATGCAGCAGGGCCTGGAGGCGGGCGTGTTGGGTGAGCGCTTGGCGGCGCTCGCCGGACAGGGCCAGACACCGGTTCTGCTGGCAGTGGACCAGACCGTCATAGGCTTACTCTCGGTCGCCGATCACATCAAAACTGACTCCAGGGTGGCGATTGCCCAGCTGCGCGGTATGGGCGTCAGAGTACTGATGGTCACAGGTGACAACGAGATAACGGCCCGTGCGATTGCGGCGGAGGCCGGCATCGACGAGGTCCGAGCGCAGGTAATCCCGCAAGACAAGGCGGCTGTCATCCGTCAACTGCAGGAGCAGGGCGCCATCGTCGGGATGGTCGGCGACGGAATCAACGACGCACCGGCGCTAGCTCAATCAAATGTGGGGTTTGCGATAGGGACCGGTACCGACATCGCCATCGAAAGCGGTGATGTGGTGCTGATGGGTGGATCATTGACCAAAGTACCCGAAACCATACTGCTGTCGCGGGCAACGGTGCGTAATATCAAACAGAACCTGTTCGGCGCTTTCGCCTACAATGCTCTGGCAATTCCAGTGGCAGCCGGCCTGCTCTACCCTGTATTCGGGCTACTGCTGAACCCTATGATTGCAGGGGCGGCAATGGCGATGTCCTCGGTTACGGTGGTGACCAACGCCAACAGGCTCCGCTATACGGGTAAGCGCTGAACGGAAGACTGGTAGCCGAAGTCTCGGTCAGACCCGTTTTTCAGCAACTCAGCTTTCTTTTCATCGAACTTGCTGTCAGTCAGGGTGCCCTTGACCTTGAGTGCGTGCAGCTTTTCGATCAGTGCGGCCACATCCTCATCAGCCGCAGCAGCAGCAGCAGCAGCAGCCGGCGAGCGTTGGCCACTACTGACGGCATTGGCTAGCAATTGCCCCATCGCCACTCCGGCGCCTATCCCTGCGCCGGAACCCGCTGCGCCACCTTCATTAGCGGCGGCAAGAGGAATGGAACGGGCGGCCTCAAACTGGGTGTATCTACCAAGGTCGCCCAGGATATTCAGGCTGATGCGGTCATCCAGTATTTTTTGCAGATCATCCGGCAAGGAAAGATACTGCACCGTGAAACTGTCCAGCAACAGCCCCAGCCGGATAAACTCAGGTGCAATCCTGCTTTTTATTTGTGCTGCCATTTCGTCCTGATTAGCCGCCATATCGATGAAGGAGATGCCGGATTCGGCAAATACATCACTCATGCCGGCCACCACTATGCCTCGAAGTTGTTCGTCGAGATCATCGACGGTATAGACATCGCGGGTGCCGCTGACATTCTGAAAAAACAAACGAGGATCAGCAATCCGGTAAGTGTACTGACCGAAACCCGGCAACGGCACGACCCCAAAGGCCTCGTCGCGCAGGGTCACAGGACTAGACGTTCCCCAAGTGCGCGCGAGTTGCAGTCGGGCACTGAAAAAGTAGACGTCGCTCTTGAAGGGAGACTCGAACAGCGCGTCCCTGTGCTTGAGGCTGGTGAGTATTGGCAGGGTTTGGGTATCCAGTGTGTGGGTACCCGCCCCAAACTGGTCCGCAAGGTGGCCCTCATCCACCAAAAGAGCCCACTGGGTCTCCCGCACAACCAAATGTGCCCCGTTCTGGATTTCTTGATCCACCATGGGATAGCGAAAAGCGAGAACGCCCTGACTGTCATCCACCCACTGGATGACATCAATGAATTGCTTGTCAAACAGATCAAAGAGGCCCATGTGATACGCCGGATAGCGGGTGACTAGGTAAAGACCTATCCCTCAACTCGGCTTACTGGCTCTGAAAATACAGTAGCGAACCATGCCTTCGTGGAAAACCTTGTACTGTGCCAATGCGACTTTGAAGTTGGCGGTCTGGGCTTTCTTCCTCAACCCTAACCACTGCATGACCAGCTGCATGGGGTACGTCAAAAGAGCAGTCCGGTACATTCGGCGTGACGAGGGCATGGTCTCAGCGGTTGCTTCGGTGATGTGAACATCGCGAAACCCGCACTCTTCCATTCCTGACTGATATTCCTCAACGCTGGATAGATTGGGTACCGCCCAGCCATTGAGACAATCCATAACGGCCTGCCATTCGTCAAAATTGAATTCACGGCGAGTGGCGTAGCCATCACAGGCAATAAGCGTCCCGCCCTTGCGGAGCAGACGGTAGGCTTCTCGGAAAAAATCGCGTTTGTCAGTGGCATAGCAACTGCTTTCAACCGCCCACACGACATCGAAGGATTCGTCCGGAAAAGGTGTACGGCAGAAATCAGCCACCTGAAAATCAAGCTGGGCAGACACGCCATGGCGATCGCCATTTCTCCGAGCGTGGCCAACCTGACCCTCACTGACGGTGATACCGGTGGCTTTGCAGCCGATATGTTTGGCCAGCCAGATAGAGCTGCCGCCAATTCCGCAACCCGCATCCAACACATGATCTGCGGCAGTAATGCCGGCGATTTCCGCCATGATGCGGTTCTTGTTCAGCAGGGCCTGACTGTGGGTTTTGATGCCCTCTTCCCAGTAACCATAGTGGAGGGCGAGGTTTTCATTATCGAACCATGCGGTTCGGTAGTCCCAGTAGCAGTCATCGTAGTGCTTGG
Organism: Methylococcaceae bacterium; assembly: GCA_044378425.1. GTDB lineage: Bacteria > Pseudomonadota > Gammaproteobacteria > Methylococcales > Methylococcaceae > UBA6136. Next base: position 18,887 of record JBILXN010000015.1, on the reverse strand, counting down.
CGGTATCAACACGAATATCCTGTTCCGAGAATTCAGCCCCTTTGCGGAGGCTGTCGTTGCGATAATCTCTGTTGGGTTCAAGGTAATACTTTTCGGATTGGGCGTCGTTGGCCATATTCTGTCGGCTTGTTTTGGGCCTTCCGTTATCCACGCACACGGAAGCCGCTGTTAGGGGGAATTCGACTTCGCAGAGCCGCATTCATGTGTGTCGAGGCTTTCCAGATCGACTGACAGTCGATCTGGAAAGCCCCAAATGAAAATTCCCGGCCCCCTTAACAGGAACCGGGAACTGTCACGATCCTCGTTCAGGAACCCTGCCGATTGAATGCATATTCAGCCGGCAGGATGTCTTCCTAGAAGTGGAACCAGCCTGAACCGAAGGATGTGGCGAACACGAGGCTCACGATACTCATCAGTTTGATCAGGATATTCAGGGACGGGCCACTGGTATCTTTGAAGGGGTCACCCACGGTGTCACCGACTACCGCTGCCTTGTGGGCGTCAGAGCCTTTGCCACCGTGTTCGCCGGTTTCAATCCACTTTTTGGCATTGTCCCAGGCACCGCCGGCATTAGCCATCATGACAGCCAGCAGGAAGCCGGATGCGGTGGTGCCGATAAGCATGCCCGCCAGCGCTTCCTTGCCAAGTGCCATACCGACCACCAGCGGAACAACAACCGCCAACGCACCCGGCAGGATCATCTCGCGCAGTGCACTTTCGGTGCTGATACCGACACAGGCTTTGTAATCGGGCTTGCCGGTACCTTCCATAAGGCCGGGGATTTCTTTGAACTGACGACGCACTTCTAGCACGATGGCATGCGCGGCTTTGCCCACCGCCGTCATGGTCAGTGCAGAGAAGAAATACGGCATCATCGAACCGATCAAGATGCCTGGCAGCATGGTTGGGCCGAGAATGTTGAGGGACTCGACCTTGGCCGCCGTGACATAAGCACCCAGCAGTGCCAAAGCGGTCAGAACCGCAGAACCGATCGCGAAGCCCTTTCCGGTCGCTGCCGTGGTGTTGCCAAGGCTGTCGAGCGCATCGGTGCGTTCACGCACTTCCTTCGGCAGACCACTCATCTCGGCAATGCCGCCAGCGTTGTCAGCCACTGGGCCGTAAGCGTCGGTAGCAAGAGTAACACCAAGGGTGCTGAGCATCCCGACACCGGCCAAGGCCACCGCGTAGAGACCGGCCGTGATGCTGCCGTCCGCTTTATAACCCAGCCAGATGCTGAGCAGAATCGCAACTGCAGTAATCAACACGGGGAGTACCGTACTCATCATGCCAACTGCCATACCCTGAATAATGGTGGTTGCTGCACCGGTTTGGCAGGCATTGGCGATGGACTGGGTGGGTTTTTCTGTGTACGAGGTGTAGTACTCGGTGACGTAGGCGATACCGTTACCGGCGACGAGGCCAACCAGAATCACCAGCCAGTATTTGAAACTGACACCAGGCGATAACATGACCACCGCTAGCGACAAGCCCAGGATAACGGCTGATGCACCCCATACCGAATTGCGCAGCGCGTGCAGCAGATCTTCCAGGCTGGCCTTTTCGTCGATATTGGCCACATGCTTTTCGATCATGTTGGCGTACTTGGCCGGCAATTTCTTGGCCTCGCCTTCGCCAATGACCATATAGATACCAAACAGAGACGCGATCACACCGACCGCTGCCACCATAAAAGGCAGACCGATGAATGCTGCGGTTTCGCTGCTCAGATTAGCGCCCAATGTCGCCGCCGCAATGATGGAACCGCTGTAGCTTTCGAACAGGTCAGCGCCCATACCCGCGACGTCACCCACATTATCACCAACATTGTCGGCGATAACCGCAGGATTACGAGGGTCATCTTCGGGGATTCCCTGCTCCACCTTACCCACCAAGTCAGCGCCAACATCTGCGGCTTTGGTATAAATACCGCCACCCACGCGAGCAAACAGCGCAATGCTGCTGGCACCGAAGCCAAAACCGGTGATATAGACCAATTGGTTGGGATCGCCCTTGAAGAACATATAGAGCAGGGTCATTCCGATCAAGCTGAAGCTGACCACGGACATACCCATGATCGCGCCACTGCCGAAAGCGACACGCAGACCTTCATGTAAACCCCTGCTGGCAGCGGCAGCCGTACGGACATTAGCCCGAACCGCCACATACATACCAAGATAGCCGGCACCTGCAGAGGCAATGGCGCCGATAACGAAGGACATGGCTGTTTGCCATTGCAGAAAACTTGAGATCACCACCGCGACGATGGCGACAAAAATGCCCAGAACCTGATACTCACGATTCAGGAATGCGGAGGCGCCTTCCTGAATGGCCGCAGCTATGCTTTGCATAGTCTCGTTGCCTTGGTCATAGCTGAGAACGCGCTTGAATTGCCAGAGTACGAACCATACTCCAGCCAGACCCATCAACAGTGCGATGGTAACTGATGCAGATGCTTGCAACACGATGCCTACCTCTCTGAGTTATTGTAACTATATGATTTTTATATTTCTGAAGGGGACAATCCGCCTACCAGTACGGCTACCTTGGGTGACAGGCTCAATGCCCCATACCGCCGGAAGCTTGCTTTTTTCTTGTTCTAGTTCGGTTGGTTCACCGTTAAACGGCACTAAATTCCCGTGGGCAGGGTACTCAAATTCGCCCGCAATCTCAATATAAAACAGCCATCACTGCCTTTTCTTGCAGTCATGAGGGTACGCGCGGGGTTTCAATCTTCTCAAAAGTGGCCATTGCCTACATGACCGAAATCACAGCAACTAGAGACTGGCACGATAAAATCGCTGCAATCTGTCTTCCGGACTTTTTTCCGAGGATGAGTCCTGCAGCCTTATGGTCCAGGGTTCGGGGGTTCTGGGATCAATATGAAATGCCAGCGAAGCATGCTTATGCAGCAGGCCATCCTCGCCCGAAGCGTTAGGGTTGAGCTGGCCTTTCTCCAGGAAATCCACCATGCGGCGGGCGCTATAGACGGCTAACACCCGGTGACCATCCTTGTAGTTGTAGATCTGATATGCCACGTTTGCCTCGCTCCAGGCGGGAATTCTCTCGATCAGCGCAGCCATATTGTCGGGATTGTGACCCGCAATATTTCTGAGGGTTGAACCTTCCCTACTCATTATCTGCACCTTCAGAAAATCAGCCAGGCTTCCCGCGCGCTGGTGTTCCTGCATCTGCCTGATTTCCTCAGCCGTGAAGGAAAAACTCTCGGCCACGAGGTAGTGCCGATCCATTTCACCGTCATTGGCGAAGAGCGACAGCTTGTCAAGCTCCGGATGCTCTAGGGCGTCGAGAAAGGCCCCCGGCGCCCGGATATGCTTGTCCACAGCCACGACCCAGGGCAAGGCACGGCCAGTCTTCTGGAACCGATCCTTGACACTACCTATCGCGGCGGCTCGGGGCAGTTCTTCCTCGCGACCTCGCGGCTTGACAATAAAGGCATCTACCGCAGCGATCAAGGTAACGAAACCGGCAGCCTTGAAGGCTTCGACGATGCCGGAATAACGCGGAACATAGGGAATGCTGGTCCCGTCGTAGAGGAGGTTGACAGCCGACACTCTGGCCTGACTGGCTACCCAATCGCGAAGGGTATTGGCAAACGGCTCGACATAAATGTAGTCGTCACTGTGGTGATTGGCGGCAGTAAGGACCAGGTAAAGATCACTTTGCTTGCGAAATTCATCTAGTGAGGCTGTCACGAAATTATCCCCACACTGGGCTCGGGCAATTTCTTCGACCGCCGTCTTGCCGGCACCGGCACCGCCCATGCAGAGGAATAGCTTGGGCCGATCAGATGGTGTCTTGCCCTCAAAAATGGCCTGCTTACTGCGATCAAGCTTGCGGGCAATCCTGCTCAAGCGCTGGTAGGCGATTTCGACGGCTCGACTCAGCCGCTCGTCACCTTCCGCCGCCTCCAGCAGACGGGCTTTCAACTCGGGATTGTTGGCCAGACTGAACAGGGGCGTTTTCTCCCCTGCACACTCTTTGAGCAGTTCAGTAAACTCGGTATGACTAGGCGATCGCAGCCCCGTCAGTATATTAAGATCAAGACAGAACAACGGCGCTTCGCCATGGGGCCCGATTTTGATACCGTCGATATCCGCCTTTCCGCGCAGACTCTCGGTGCCGGGCAGATAGCCTATGATCGACTTCGAAAGACTCAGCGGGTAGTCGGCAAAATGGGTACCCAGAGGAATATCCTCCTCGCGCAAACTATTGAGCGGCACCAAACCGCCATTCACAGTTACCAGACAATCGATACCCTCCGCTGTCTGATGCCGGAGGAAAGGCATACCGAACACAAATGTCTTTTGTTCAGGCCACTTCCCGTAGCCATTGGCGCTATTATCAAGACAACGGGTACGCGTCGGATCCAGTGCGTGCCGAAATGCATCGGTTACCTCGTCAAGACTACTGTTGTAATCGTGCATGATCATAGTGTCATTGGCGTCAAGTCGACGGAAATCTATGCCCTGCTCGTAGACGCTGCCAAAGGCTGGAAGACTACTCAAGGCGGTCATGAAGAAGTCCAGAGTCATCTTGTTGCCATAGCCGAAAGGCTTGATCTTCCGCATCAGAGAATAAAACCGCGCCAGTCGCTCAGCGATATTACCGGTCTTGATGACAAAACCGTTATTGTCAAACAGCGCGGTGTCCTTGTTTTCATCCTCATACAAAACCAGGCTTTCAATGGCTTCGCGAAAGAGTTTTCTCTTTTCAGCATCCGCCATCGCGCCGGGACGATCGCTGTTAATAGCCTGGTCCTTCCAATCCTGAAAGATTTCGCGGTGTATCCGCGAAAATAGTTCGGTCAGGTATGTGACGCGCTTGGCCTGATCATGGGAGATGGTGCCCTCGGCCTCCTTCTGGAACGTCGACAGCAAACGCCTGCAGTGAATGATCGCCAGGGCGTTGCGAAGCTTTTTCAACTGGCTTGCGCCAGCAATGTCCTGATGAACGGCGGTTTTCATTTGCACTAAAGAAAGAAAGGTAGTGGTGGTTTTTGTGTCGCTGCGTCACCCGAAGCTGGCAACCTGCCGACGGGACCAGCATCCGGAAGGTAAAAAGACGTTAAGGGTTTAGGGGCGCCAAAAATACCATTCTATGGAAAAACTGGAAACCGCCACCATGTACGCCGGAAACGGCAGTCAGAGGGCAAAAAAACCAGCAAGGTCAATACGTCGACTTGGGGACAGCGCCCGTCACACCGCTCTCTCTGACCGGTCCAGCTGCATTGTCGGCCTTGAAGGCCTTGAAACCCTCTGAACCGCGCAGTAACTCGCGACCTGCCTTTATCAGCATATCAACTTCCACATCAGACAATTCCAATGACGTGGGGAGGCTATTGAAGTATGACTTGAGCGTCTTGGCCTGGATAGAATCGAAAGTTACATGCGCCTTATAAAACTTGAGATTATGACCTCGCGCTTTAAGAATCGTATCCATGTCGTTCAACTTCTGATCCAGCAATAATCGGGTTTCCTTGTTGTAAAGTTCGAATTGCGCATTGGAGAAAGCATCCAGAGTATCGACTAGGGAGGGTTTGGCCGCTGACTGGTCAATCCCATGCTCTGAGGTCACCTCAGCATCGACCGAAACCACCAGTACATCCTTGGGCATTCGGGCCGTATCGGTAAGGAAGATACCGGCTCCCATGGTTTCAATCCGGTCAATCAATGCCCGTAGCCCCAAATTATCTGCCACCCCGCCATCAACCAGATGAATGTAAGGGTGACCCTTGGCATCGGTGTATGACTTTACCCTCCGTTTCAGTTCATTCATACGAAGATTACTGTCACCCAAACCATTGAGGTATCGCACCAGACGCGATTGATTTACGTCGCACTGCCCCGTATGGTTTTTTAATACGACGGTGGGAAAAGCCACCGGCACCGCTGAGGAAGCGGTCACCGCCCGAGCGACTGATAGGGAATCAAGGTCAGAACAAATGAGGTCGAAATAGCCTTGCACAAAGGCGAAGCGATTACCGCCGGCTAGATCCGTTGCATTAATCTCTATGTAGGGACCTGTGTTGACACGAATATCGGAGAACTTTTTGCCTTCAAAAATATGGTCGTCATAGTATTCGATCGCCATCTCGGTGCGATCAAACCCGCTAAACAGGCTGCGCCACCAGTACACGGGATCGAATAACTGTCCAATCAGTGTTCCTTGAATGCTTTGCCTTAGGAATACATCCTCGTAGTCTGTGAATAACCTGTCGCCAAACAAACCATAATAGGCGGCAGTAAAACTTCCACCCGATACGGAGCTGATGCTGTCGACTTCATCAAGTAAGCGTGTCTTGGTCTTGTGGGACAGCACCTGCGTATCACGCAATTCCTGCAATACGCCATAGGAAAGGGCCGCCGCCCTGGTACCACCACCGGAAAAGGCTAGAAATATCAGATGATCACCATAATCACCCTTCCGGGCTCCCGTCATCCGATAGCCTTTTTCGCTGTCGATGATCTTGAGAGGGAGATTCTGAGGCTTGTAGACATTTGCACAGCCCTGAAGGTTAACCAGGACTATGATCAGGGCGAGGGTAGCAAGCACACTCAAGAATGTCCTGCCGACTCGACGGGATTCAGGGGAAGGATTGAGCCCGATCACAAAGATGCCCTCGGCAATAGCTAGTAATAATGGATCATGCCGGATGCAGATCATGACCCACGAATAGCGTGAGGGTCAATGCGGGCCAGAGACAAAACCGCCCCTAGACAGGGGCGGTGGGCGAAAGCAAACCGGAGAGCCTACTGACAAGCCTCGCATGTCGGATCATCAATTGAACAGAGCTTGGCACTACCCGACTGCCGCATATCGGTGGATGCCACGGCCATGTTTTCCAGAGTCAAAACTGAATCATCCACGGCATCATTCTTAACGGCGTTGAGCTTACCATCAAAAGCGGTGCTCTTTTCAACGTGGGTGGCGCCGAGTGTCCTAAGGTAATAAGTCGTCTTAAGGCCACGCACCCAAGCCAGCTTGTAGAGATTATCAAGCTTTTTACCAGAAGGGGCCGCGAGATATAAATTAAGCGACTGGGCCTGGTCTATCCACTTCTGACGGCGGGAAGCAGCTTCGATTAGCCAGCGGGCATCCAGTTCGAAGGCTGTGGCATACATCTGCTTGATCGAATCGGGAATCCGCTCAATCTTCTGCAGGCTGCCATCGTAATATTTAAGGTCATTGATCATGACCTCATCCCAAAGATCATGCTTCTTGAGTTCCTTCACCAGGAAGGGGTTGACGACGGTGAATTCGCCGGACAGATTGGACTTTACAAACAGGTTTTGATAGGTCGGCTCAATCGACTGCGAAACGCCACAAATGTTGGAAATTGTCGCGGTGGGCGCAATGGCCATAGTGTTGCTATTTCGCATGCCCACCGACGTGACCCGCGCCCGCAAACCCTCCCAGTCCAGTGTTGTAGTCCGGTCCATCTGCAAATAGCCCCCCCGCTCCTGCTCGACCAAAGCCACCGAATCTATGGGCAAAACACCCTGACTCCAGAGTGAACCCTCGAAACTCGAATAGCGACCCCGCTCTTCGGCAAGGTCGGTAGAGGCTTTGATGGAGAAGTAACTGACGACCTCCATGCTTCTGTCCGCGAAACTGACGGCCGCTTCCGAGGCATAGGAAAGCCCCATTTTATAAAGGGCATCCTGGAATCCCATGATGCCCAAGCCCACCGGTCGGTGGCGCAGATTGGAACGCCGCGCCTGCGGCACACTGTAGTAATTAATATCAATGACGTTGTCCAGCATACGCATGGCAGTGCTAATAGTCTGGCCCAGTTTGTCAGCGTCCAGCTCCCCGTCAGCTGTGATGTGGGCCGCCAGGTTGACCGAACCGAGATTGCAGACGGCAATTTCGCTGTCGTTGGTATGTAGGGTAATTTCAGTACATAAATTTGAACTATGCACCACACCCGCATGCCGATTGGTGTAACGGATATTGCAGGGGTCTTTGAACGTGATCCAGGGGTGACCGGTCTCGAACAACATGGACAGCATCTTCCTCCACAGTTGGTTAGCGGGAAGTCGCTTGAACAGGCTAATCTCGCCCCGGTCTGCCTTCGCCTCGTAGGCGGTGTAACGCAATTCGAACTCCCGGCCTGCCAGATCATGGAGATCTGGTGTATCGCTTGGGCTAAACAGGGTCCAATCGCCGTCCTCAACCACCCGCTTCATGAACAGATCCGGCACCCAGTTAGCGGTATTCATATCATGCGTACGACGACGATCATCGCCAGTATTTTTGCGAAGCTCGAGAAACTCCTCAATATCAATGTGCCAAGTTTCCAGATAGGCACAAACAGCGCCTAACCGCTTGCCACCTTGATTGACTGCGACCGCAGTATCATTGGCGACTTTCAGGAACGGCACCACCCCCTGAGATTTGCCGTTGGTGCCCTTGATGTGAGCACCGAGACCCCTGACGCGCGTCCAGTCATTGCCCAGTCCGCCAGCATATTTGGAGAGTAGCGCGTTGTCCTTGATCGCGCCGTAAATGCCTTCCAGCTCATCTGGCACGGTGGTGAGATAGCAAGAGGAAAGCTGCGGGCGAAGAGTGCCCGAGTTGAACAAGGTGGGGGTGGAACTCATGAAATCGAAGGAAGAGAGCAGGTTGTAAAACTCGATAGCCTTACTTTCCCTGTCGATTTCACTCATGGCGAGGCCCATCGCGACGCGCATGAAAAAAGCCTGGGGCAGTTCGAAACGGATGCCCTCACTATGAATGAAGTACCGATCATACAGAGTCTGCAAACCCAGATAATTGAAATTCAGATCCCGTTCGGGCTTGAGCGCCAAACCCAGGCGCGGCAGGTTGTAACGTGTGAGCTCAGTCGATAGTAACTCCAGTTCCGCACCGCGCTTGATAAAACTCATGAAATATTCGCTGTAACGCTGCTCCATTTCAGCCTGTGTCGCCTCAATTTGGCCGTGACCGAGGAAGCTAAGAGCCTCTTGCCGCATACTGTCCAGCAACAAGCGTGCGGTGACGTAGGAATAGTTTGGCTGCTGCTCAATCCGCGTCCGGGCCGTCATCAGCAATGCCGGAGCCACATCCTTCTCTGGAACGCCATCAAACAGGTTGCGACGGGTTTCCTCCAGAATCCAGGCGCCATCAATATCGGCAAGATCACGGCAGGCCTCGTCGACGATTTTCTGCAATCGGACGAAATCAAGCGGCTTCTGACTACCATCCGCCAGAGTCACTCTGAGTTCGCTCACTTGGGTGGTCTGATGGGGGTCTCCGGCGAGTTTTTCTGCGCGCAACCGAGCATGTTCCGCCCGGTAGAGCACGTAGGCACGGGCTATTTTGTGATGCTCACCTCGCATCAACGCCAATTCCACCTGGTCCTGAATGTCTTCGATATGGATCGTGCCACCCGAGGGCATACGCCTGAACAGTGCGCTGACCACCTGCTCGGTCAACTCGGCAACGATCTCGTGAATGCGGCGACTGGCCGCGGCGCTACTACCCTCAACGGCTAGAAACGCCTTGGTGATGGCAACGCTGATTTTACTGGCATCAAAGAGATTGACCTTGCCGTTGCGGCGAATCACGCGCATTTCGCCGGGGGCATTGGCGCGAATATCGAGATCAACTGCCCCCTGATCATGGGGTAAAACCGGCTTGCTTGGGGACTGGACCAGGGATTCGGACTGCATCTTGGAAAACCTCACAATGGCTGGGAGTTTGGAACCGGCCCAGACTATATAGTGTGTCAACATAAACGGTCAAGCACTATATGCTGTGTTTATGACCTATAGAGCCTGTATTTCGAAACGGACTGCACCAAGGTTTTCATGGCCAAAAACAGGCTATTTCATGGGTTTACTGTAAGATGGCGGGGTGGGCGATCAAGCCCGCGATAAGACCTAAAACAATAAAAACAGACTACGCGGAGCTTACGCAGACCATGCACAGCATTCTTGAGTGGATCAGCGACTGGTTCAGGAAAATTCTCCCCAACGCTCAATCGGTGTCATTTACGATATTTCTGATTGTCGCCTTTGTTCTGGTCATCAGCCTGGGCAAAATGCTCATGCCTGTTTTTGCTGCGGGGGTGATCGCCTACCTTCTGGATGGCGTAGTAGAGTTCGGCAACCGTCATAAAGCGCCGCGCGTGGTCTCCGTCATCCTCGTCTACCTGCTGTTTTTGGCATTTCTTGTATTCCTGCTGGTGGCTCTTCTACCCTCGCTGTACCAGCAAACCATGCAACTGATTGAGCAATTACCCGGCTGGATGACGCGGGGACAGATTCTTGTCATGCAACTGCCAGCACAATACCCTGAGGTCATTACCGAAGACCAGCTACTCGAAATCATGGCTGCAGTACGTCGGGAGCTGATCACCTGGGGGCAATCCATGCTTACCTACTCCTATGCCTCACTGGTCAGCATCATCACGGTCATCGTGTACCTGATTCTGGTACCGCTTTTGGTGTTTTTCTTCCTGAAGGACAAAGACCGCATACTGTCTTGGTTTGAGCAGTTTCTACCGTCGGATCAGTATCTGTCGATACAGGTGTGGGGCGAAGTCGACATGCAGATCGGAAACTATGTGCGAGGCAAGTTTTTTGAGGTGATGGCGCTGTTTATCGCCAGCTTTGCGGTGTTTTGGCTGATGGGGCTGAATTATGCACTGTTGCTGGCGGTGCTGATGGGGCTGTCGGTCATCATTCCCTACGTAGGCGCCACCTTGGTGACGTTCCCAGTCATGCTGGTTGCCTTTTTCCAGTGGGGTATGAGTGACGAATTTGGCTATCTGCTACTGGCTTACGCAATCGTTCAAGCCATTGATGCCGTGTTTCTGATTCCGCTGCTGTTCTCAGAGGTCGTCAACCTGCACCCTGTCGCCATCATTGTCGCCATTCTGTTCTTTGGCGGAATGTGGGGGTTTTGGGGAATATTCTTTGCCATTCCGCTGGCAACTCTGGTTAAGGCCATACTGAACGCATGGCCGCGTAATAGTCAGGAAAGCCTCGACGCCCTGCCCCACTTATAACGGATCGAAGGACAGCGGTGACAGCCCTTAGTGACTCGCAGTGTTCGACCGGCTCAGGCTTGCTTTCGGCCCCGAGCCACCAGATAGACTTCAGGGCTCCTATCACGCGATGCCTTTGGTTTGCGCACCGACACCTTGATAAACAGTTCGCGCACCGACTTGACGTAGCGATCGACATCCGGCCCCTGAAACAGTTTAGTCACATACAGCCCACCCGGCTTCAGAACGTCGCGAACGGTCTCCAACGCTAACTCGGCAAGGTGCATACCTCGCGCCTGATCCACTACCCGGTTCCCGCTCATATTGGGCGCCATATCCGACATCACAAAATCAACGGGTCGCCCTGCCAACTCACCCATCAGCCGGGCCAGAATGGCATCCTCCCGAAAATCACCTTGAATAAAAGTCACGTTGGGAATTTCTTCCACCGGCAGAAGATCAAGGGCTATAATTTTGCCGTTGTTGCCGATTTGCTTGGCCGCGTATTGCGACCAACCACCAGGTGCGGCACCAAGATCAACCACAACCATGCCGGGCCTCAATAGCCCTTCGCGCTCATCCAGCTCCTTCAGTTTGAATACCGCACGCGAGCGATAACCCAGAGCCTGGGCCTGTTTGACGTATTCATCGGAAAAGTGCTCGGACAGCCAGCGTCCGCTGCTACGGCTACGCGCCATGGTTTATGCCAAATTTATCAAGCTATTACAAAGAGAAAAACCGCGTGAAACCCGATCTGAAGAAGTTTCTGAAAGCCAAGGCGCATGCCCTGAAACCCGTGATTATTACCGGCCAGCACGGGATCACACCGGCCCTGCTGACTGAAATCGGACTGGCGCTAGACCATCACGAACTGATCAAAGTACGGGTCAATGCGGCAGACCGCGAAAACCGGCAAGCGATGACCCGGGCAATCTGTGAGGACAGTTCGGCCGATCTCATTCAGTCCGTAGGTCATGTCGTGACGATCTATCGGAAGAACCCTAACAAGCCCCGCGCCCACTGAACTAGGCGCATGCGATCAATCTTGGCGCCACCCAATGGCGCCATATCTGATCAAACATACCTTACCTTACAAATATCCAGTTCACGCACCCCACCGGGCGCCTGAACGGTCGCCACATCACCTTCCCGCTTACCGATCAGGGCACGGGCGATTGGTGAGGTAATCGAAATCATTCCCTGCTTGATGTCGGCCTCGTCTTCCCCGACGATCTGATAGGTCAGCGCATCGCCGGTTTCGGCATCCTCCAGGTCAACCGTAGCACCGAAGACCACCTTGCCCTGATGGTTGAGCTGAGTCACATCAATGATCTGGCAGTTGGACAACTTACTCTCGATCTCCTTGATCCGACCCTCAGTGAAGCTCTGCTGCTCGCGAGCGGCGTGATATTCGGCATTCTCCTTCAGATCACCATGAGCCCTTGCTTCAGCAATGGCCTCGGTGATTTTAGGGCGCATTACGGTCTTGAGGTGATTGAGTTCCTCACGCAGTTTCTCCGCACCACGGGCCGTAAGGGGTATCTTTTGCATGATGTAGTGTCCTTCAAGTGTCTAGTAGCCGCCACCCTGACCGGCAAGGCCAGCGGGTGCCCTAATTCAATGTTCGATGCAGTTCCTGCAAACTGTTCACATCGCATGCCCCGATCTCACTCAGGGCAGCACAGGTCGCCTTGGCGCCCGAAATGGTCGTGGTATAGGTGACCTGATCCTGCAAGGCCTGACGGCGAATGGTAAACGAATCGGAAATCGCCTTCTTGCCTTCGGTGGTATTGATAATGAACTGTAATTCACCGTTTTTGATCATGTCCACCACATGAGGTCGACCCTCGTAGACCTTGTTGACGATGGTACAGTGTAGGCCTGCCTCCTCTAGCGCCCTGGCTGTGCCGCGGGTCGCCACCAGCTTGAACCCTTGGGCCAGGAGGTCGCGGGCAACGGTAATGATTTTAGGTTTGTCGCTTTCGCGGATACTGATGAAGACATTGCCGCTCTGCGCCAGCTTCACGCTGGCAGCCCGCTGCGCCTTGGCATAAGCCTCGCCGAAAGTCGCACCGACCCCCATCACTTCGCCAGTGGACTTCATTTCCGGTCCCAGCAGAGGATCAACACCCCGGAATTTGATGAAGGGGAAAACGGCCTCCTTGACCGAATAGTAGGAAGGCACTCGCTCCCTGGTCACGCCCTGCTCTGCCAGAGTTTTGCCAACCATGCAGCGCGCGGCGATCTTGGCCAGTGGATAGCCGGTGGCCTTGGACACAAAGGGCGCCGTCCGTGAAGCACGGGGATTCACTTCGAGGATATAAATCTCATCACCCTTAATGGCGAACTGGGTATTCATCAAGCCGACCACACCGAGAGATCTGGCCAACAAACCGACCTGTTCCCGAATCTGGTCCTGCAACTCGGTGCTCAGATCATAAGGTGGAATGGAACAGGCCGAATCACCAGAATGGACCCCAGCCTGCTCAATATGCTGCATCAAGCCACCGATCACGACCTGCTCACCATCACAGACGGCATCGACATCCATTTCTATCGCATCGTCCAGAAAACGATCCAGTAAAACCGGCGATTCGTTGGAGACACTGACCGCCTCGCGCATATAGCGCTTGAGCTCTTCATCATTAAAAACGATTTCCATGGCACGGCCGCCGAGCACATAGGACGGTCGGACAACCAGCGGATAGCCGATTTCCTGGGCCGACTGTAGTGCCTCATCCTGTGAACGAGCAGTCCGGTTGGGCGGTTGCCTCAGTCCAAGCTTATCGACCAGTTTCTGGAAACGCTCGCGGTCTTCAGCCAGATCAATGGAATCCGGCGAGGTACCAATAATGGGAGCTTGTGCCGCCTCCAGTGCACGGGCCAGTTTGAGAGGGGTCTGGCCGCCGTACTGAACAATCACGCCATACGGCTGCTCAAGGTAGATGATCTCCAGAACATCTTCCAGCGTCAGCGGCTCGAAGTAGAGGCGATCGGAGGTATCGAAATCGGTCGAAACCGTTTCCGGATTGCAATTAATCATGATGGTTTCGTAACCATCCTCGCGCAGAGCCATAGCGGCATGCACGCAGCAGTAGTCAAACTCTATACCCTGACCGATGCGGTTCGGCCCACCCCCCAGCACGATGACCTTTTTGCGATCGCTCGGCTTAGCCTCGCACTCCTCCTCATAGGTTGAATAGAGATAAGCCGTGGCGGTCGCAAATTCAGCCGCACACGAATCAATACGCTTATAGACCGGACGAATACCCAGCTTGTGTCTGGCAGCCCGTACCTGAAACTCCTGACTACCCAGTATGCCGGCCAGACGTGAATCGGAAAAACCCTTACGCTTGAGAGCAAACAGTTCGGCCGCCTGGAGACTGCCGAGCGCGCGTCCAGCGAGTGCCTGTTCATCGGCCACCAGGTCTTCAATCTGGGCCAGATACCAGGGATCAATCCGACTGGCCTCAAACACTTCATCCAGTGTCAAACCCAGCCGAAAGGCATCGGCGACAAAGAAAATCCGGTCCGGTCCCGGATGACGCAGTTCACGCGCCAGCGTGTCGGCAGCATCCATGGCGGTGAGATCCAGCTTGCTACTCAGGCCATCCACGCCAATTTCGAGACTGCGCAAGGCCTTTTGCAAGGACTCCTGAAAGGTCCGGCCTATCGCCATGGCCTCCCCGACAGACTTCATCTGGGTAGTCAGGCGATCATCCGCCTGGGGAAATTTCTCGAAGGTAAAGCGCGGCACCTTGGTCACGACATAGTCGATGCTAGGTTCGAACGAGGCCGGCGTCGCGCCGCCGGTAATTTCGTTACGCAGTTCGTCCAGGGTGTACCCCACAGCCAGCTTGGCCGCGACCTTGGCAATCGGAAAACCTGTCGCCTTCGATGCCAACGCCGAAGATCGGCTGACACGGGGATTCATTTCGATGACGATCATGCGACCATCATCGGGGTTAATCGAAAACTGGACGTTCGAACCGCCGGTATCGACCCCGATCTCCCGCAGTACCGCAATCGAAGCATCGCGCATCAACTGATATTCCTTGTCGGTCAACGTCTGTGCCGGTGCCACCGTAATGGAATCGCCGGTATGGACGCCCATGGGATCGAAGTTCTCGATGGAGCAGACGATAATGCAGTTGTCCTGCCGATCTCGCACCACCTCCATCTCATATTCCTTCCAGCCCAGAATCGACTCCTCAATCAGCAACTCATGCGTGGGAGACAGTTCCAGCCCGCGTTCACAAATCTCGATGAATTCCTGTCGGTTATAGGCAATGCCGCCGCCACTGCCACCCAGCGTGAAAGAGGGTCGGATGATAGCGGGATAGCCGGTTTGCTCAAGGCAGGACAGTGCTTCTTCCAAAGAATGCGCGACACTGGAGCGGGCAGAATTGAGGCCAATCCGGGTCATGGCCTGCTTGAATTTCTGCCGATCCTCGGCCTTGTCGATCGCCTCTTTCGAGGCGCCAATCATCTGCACGCCAAACTGCTCAAGTACCCCGTGCTTGTCGAGATCCAGCGCGCAATTCAGCGCAGTCTGACCCCCCATGGTGGGTAGCAGCGCGTCGGGCCGTTCCTTTTCGATGATGCGGGCGACAGTTGGCCAGTCGATGGGCTCGATATAGGTCGCATCCGCCATCTCGGGGTCGGTCATGATGGTCGCCGGATTCGAGTTGACCAGAATCACCCGGTAGCCCTCCTCCTTCAGCGCCTTGCAGGCCTGGGCCCCGGAGTAATCAAATTCGCAGGCCTGACCAATGACGATGGGACCGGCGCCTAGCAGCAGGATGGAATGTATGTCGGTTCTCTTAGGCATCAGACTTCGGATCTCAGTGGCGGGCAAAGGTCATCGTAGCGATGAAATGGTCAAACAATGGCTTGAGGTCATGGGGGCCGGGGCTGGCTTCGGGATGTCCCTGGAAGCCGAAAGCGGGCCGGTCAGTGAGTTCGATACCCTGTAGACTCCCATCGAACAGCGAGCGGTAGGTCGCCCGAACATTGGCCGGGAGCGTCGCTTCATCCACCGCAAAACCATGATTCTGGCTGGTAATCAGCACGCGACCGGTATCGAGTTCCTGCACCGGATGATTGGCACCATGATGGCCAAATTTCATTTTGATGGTGCGGCCCCCGGCAGCCAGTCCCAGCAATTGGTGACCGAGACAGATGCCGAACACCGGCACCTTCAACGCCAAAAACTGCTGAATGGCACGAATGGCGTAATCACAGGGCTCGGGGTCTCCGGGGCCATTGGACAGAAAAACCCCATCCGGTTTAAGGGCCAGGACGTCCTCGGCGGAAGTCGTCGCCGGCACCACGGTGAGGCGACACCCCCGATCCGCCAGCAGACGGAGAATGTTGCGCTTGACGCCAAAATCGTAGGCAACGACATGGAAACGGTCCTGGACCGGCGCGGTGTAACCGCTTGCCAAATCCCAACTGCCTTCAGTCCACTGGATGGTCTCGCGCGCGGTCACCTCCTTCGCCAGATCCATACCCTGCAACCCGGGGAATGCCCTGGCCTGTGCCATAGCCTGATCGGCATCACATTGCGGCCCCGCCATGATGCAGCCCCGTTGCGCCCCTTTGTCCCTGAGAATGCGGGTGAGTTTGCGGGTATCAATGCCGGCGATGCCCACTACGTTATGGGCTTTCAGATAGTCAGACAGGCTTTGGCGCGCGCGCCAGTTGCTGACACGAATCGGCACATCGCGCACCACCAGCCCGCTGACATGAACGCCACTCGACTCAACATCCTCGTCATTGACGCCGACATTGCCAATATGGGGATAGGTCAGCGTTACGATCTGACGCGCATACGAGGGATCGGTGAGGATCTCCTGATAACCGGTCATCGCGGTATTAAAAACGACTTCCCCAACGGAGCAGCCCTCTGCGCCAATCGCGACGCCGCTGAAAACCGTGCCATCTTCAAGAGCCAACAATGCCTGGGTATTCAATTTGGATCACCTTAAACATACAAAACGGGAGGAACCGCAAGGTCCTTCCCGTCGATGTTAGTTTCATGTAAGTCGTTTGTGGTGGTGGATTCTATGAAAAAGCCGTCCTTCTGTCCATGCAGCCAAGCGCTCGATCAGGCAGACACAAACATGCTGCCTACAGCCCAAGACCCAGCGGATTAGCAGGATTTACCCCATCCATCAGAGGCTTGCGGCGATCTTGATCGGTCACCTGATAGATCAACCCCAGCCAGTTGTTGAATACCGCCTTGGCGGTATCACGCCAGGTATTGTCCAAACAGGGCAAAACCGCCGCTTCATTCAGGACCGGCAAGGGCTCGGCCGCCTCGCGCGCCCACCGCACCTGCCGGCCATAGTCACTAAGGAGTTCGCAGACTTCAAGGCTGAAATAA
The DNA here is from genome assembly GCA_044378425.1 of Methylococcaceae bacterium. Taxonomy (GTDB): domain Bacteria; phylum Pseudomonadota; class Gammaproteobacteria; order Methylococcales; family Methylococcaceae; genus UBA6136. The sequence continues at coordinate 1,485 of JBILXN010000015.1, read as the reverse complement.
TGCTCAGGAAACGGTGGATAATCCTCACGATCGCCAGCATGGTAGCGTGCGACTTCACGCTTGAACTCCTTGAGCAGACTGATCGTGTCGTATTCGGGATGGCCCTGAAAAAAAACGACCCGCAGCAGATCCTCGCTGACAGCAAGATGGACGCCTGCCTCACCACTCTCGACCAGTATCCGAACCCCTCTGCGCTCAAGATCTTCTCTGAAAATTTCGTTGAAGCGCGAATGCGGCACATCGAACCGGGTGTTGATGGTTGCCACCAGCGGATGACGGGGCTCTACGACACGGTGCGAATAGACACCCCAACGCTTGAAACCAAGAGGGGTACGCTCAATGCCATAGCCGTACTGGATCAGGGCGTGTGTGGCAAGGCAGGAACAGATGGTCGAGGTAACATTCTGGCGGGCCCAGTCAAACACTTCGGTCAACGGCTCCCAGAAAGGCTCATCCTGCAGGTGCGGATGGGTGACGTTGGCACCACTCACAATCAGCCCATCCAGTCCCCCACTCTTGATCCGGTCGAAAGTTTCGTAATAGCGATCAATATGGGACTGTGCCTCGGCACCACGCGGCAGGCCCCCAATCGTGAAGGGATGCATATGAAACTGAACGATGGGGTTGGCCGAGCCCACTAATCGGTAGAACTGCCGCTCCGTCGCCTCCAGTGCCTTATCCGGCATCATGTTGAGAAGGCCGATATGCATTTCGCGGATATCCTGATGACGGGCACGCTCGACACTCAGGACTTCCTGCCCCTCCTCGCTAAGACGCTTGAAGGTCGGCAAATCGTTATGGGCAACCAAAGGCATCAGATGCTCCCGACCGTCATCCGGCGGTCTTACGTGACAGCGCGGCTTCTATTAAGCGAAGAAAGTCGCGCTCATCCTGGACCGCAGCAATCTCATTGGCATCTACGGTATAACCGTATTCATCCGCTATCGCCTCATAACGGGGCAAGCGCGATCGGAATAGCCGTGGAAAAATCCAGGATACAAATTCATCCGGCGGCAGCTGATCAATCGAAAGGTAACCCCTTTCCGCCATAAAGACCGGCAGTTGCTCATCAAGAAAGGCTTCGCGATAGTACAGCGGCTTCGGATCGTTTTTGGCGCGCTCGATCAGTGTCCTCTCAAGCTCCGGTGTCGTGCGGATATAGATGATCAACGTCTGCTCGGCCAACACCTGCAGGGTTTCCGGATCATCCAGTTCGCAGACGCTCCCACCCGCATCATTTATAAAATTCCGGTAGCCATAAATGGCATCCACCTTACGCATGAATTCCGGCACATCCCGCATGGCGCTGATTTCGGCGTGACGGTGCAGAACCTGCCGTCGCTTGAACTCATCAAGACTAAGTCCACCCTGAGCCGGATCACCCAGCTTGCCCAGAAAGGTCGATATCGGCGTCAGGTTGTCCACCGTGATATTGCTACGGATATAGATGGAATCGGATTGCAGCAAGTCCCGCAGGAAGGGGAC
>JBILXN010000132.1:0-6796 GCA_044378425.1 Methylococcaceae bacterium | reverse complement strand
GCAAACTGTAAGGCATCCACTGTAACTGTGAACCTGACCTTCTCGAATCGTGTAGAAGGGCTGGTCCTCTGGAAATGGATGCGGCAAACCTGGACGACCAATCCCAGCGCTGTACTGTCGGGGAATACGGCGACCTTCAGTATTGAGGATAATGGGCCGTACGATGCCAGCCCGGTGCGGGGCGTAATCTCTGACCCGACGGGCCCGGGTTGGTCCAATGGCAAATTCAGCCAACCCACACTGTCCCTCAAGGTTAGAAAAACAACCTTAAAGTCGAAGCAATACGTCCCCCTTAACATCAAGGGCGGAAGGGGCAGAGGCAAAATACGCATCTTTACCGAGAGCAGTGGCGGTGCAAAATGCATCATCAATACGATTGGCAATGTACGTCGGATGTTCTTGATCAGTAAAACAAATGGGGCCTCTTGTAGCGTGTGGGCCGTTAAGGACGCAGACAATAACTACAACGCGACCATCTCTAACTCGGTCACCGTCAGGGTGAGCGGCAACTGATCAAGGGATGTTGTCCATCAACATTTTCGCACCGTTGATCGGCGTGGGGGCGTCAGTTCGCAGCACGCCCCCGTGTGTCAGCACAAGATGGGACAGTTATTGACCTGATGCGAGGTCTGCTGGTGCTCGATGTGCGGGCGAACGATGGACATGGGTGCGCCTCCTCAGTAGATGACGAAGCAGGACGGCGCGCCCATTACGCTCCTCCAGTAGCATTTCTGGCTGTCGGGACGCTCTTTTCGCACAAAACGACCGGACACACCCTTGAAACTGTTCACGCGATTCAAGGTGGTCACCTTCAGCGGATAGTCAACCAGTTAATAAAAGATGAACAGGGTCGTCCTCGCCGGCCATAGCCATCAGTTACGTCTCAAATCCGGCCTCGGTCTATTCGCCCTCGGGAAGGGTGCTCTGATCGACGACAAGGGTTTTGAGCCGGTCAGGATCTTCAACCTGTTGAGGGGGGTGCCGTCGGCGCGGCCCTTTTGGCCGCCTGATTTTCGGGTCTCCCCCTGTTTGGATTATTTGCGCTGACGGACGCGATCGGTCGATGGAGACTGGCTGCTAATGCGGCTTGAGAGGCTGAGGCGTCCAGCCATCAGCTGGACAACGAGCGCGGGTCAAGCGAAAGATGAAGCCCCACCTCAAGGAAGATCGGGCGCGTTTGAGCGTTGCCATTACGTCGATAGTGTCAATGATCAAAACTGTAATTTTCCGCAAGGAGGAGAATCTGTGGCTATCTAAGGCCAGTTTTGAACGGCGGGTTTTTTCCTTCTGAGAGTCCGTCGGGCGGATGGTTGCTGTGGCAAGGCGAGCCATGGGGTGATGAGACGGGGATCCGCATCACGAGATGTGCACGCGCGCACTGGAGGGAAAGTTATAATGACGAGGGGGTGTCAGAGCTCGAGAAGGGCGTTTCGCGCAAAACCTCGTCAGGCAGTATTTTCATAGTTCGGCGCTGAACAGTGACATCGATTTCAGAGACCCATGCCGGAACCAGTCAACTATCTGCTTGTGTCGTACTTCGGAACTCCCGAACATATAAAAATTACTGTCGGGGTGGTGCACAGTGTTTCATAAGCTTCATTGGCCTTTTTACAGTCTGGCTCTGTATTTGCCGGTTGCCAGTTTGTGCTTCTTTTTATCAGCACCACACTCAGTCGGTACAGCGTTAGCCTGGACGCTTCCGGTGTGGCTGCTCATTGCCTTAGATCACTGGGGTCCTGACGAGATGCGGGCGATTCCCGGCGATGCGCCAGCCTGGTTTTTTGATGCGGTGATTTACCTGCTGGCGGCCTTGCAGGGGGCTAATCTTCTGGCCCTGGGCCTTATGGTGTCACGCCTAACCTGGACGGGAACCGAGGCCATAGCCAGCATGACTGATCTGGTGGTACTGAGGATTTTATATGGCACCACTGCGTGCTGCGCGGTCATTTGTCCGGCACATGAACTGATCCATCGCCGTGAACGCTGGCAACGCTGGCTGGGACGAGTGCTGTTGATGACGGTGTTTTACGACCACTTCCATATTGCCCACAAGGCGGGACACCATGCCCGGCTGGGTAGTCGGGACGATCCCTCAACGGCGTTGCCCGAGGAGAGTTATGGCGAATTTTGCCGCCGTTCCCTGATTCAGCAGTGGTGCCTCGCGTGGTCATTACAGCCTCGGACGATGATGCAGGGCCTGTTCGCGCAAGCATTGTTCGCACTGGCCTTTGGCTTGGCCTTCGGGCCGCTGGCGCTGTTTGCGCTGGGTTATGTGGCAGGCGTCGGTATTCGGTTACTGGAAGCCGTCAATTATTTTCAGCATTTTGCGTTGACGTTGGCATCAGGTCGGTCGGTAGTCACAGCCTGGCGGAGTGATTCGGCGGTGAGCCTGTTTCTGTTTCTCGGATTGAACCGTCATGCCGATCATCATCGGAGGCCGGCGGTCGCTTATTATCGGTTGATCGTGCTGGATGACGGGCCCTGCCTGCCCTATGGTTATCTGGGTACGGCGATCTGGGTCAAGAATGCCAGCGGCAGTTTCCGCCGCTGGGCTCTGTCGGAAGCGGGGTTGGGCGGAGATCGGTACGTCCCTGTACCTGAAGCTGGAAATGTCACCCCCGGCGGCTGAGGGCCTACTTGCTTTTAGCCAGACAGCGGTAACTTTTGCCGGCCAGCCATGCGCCAACGATGGGGGCTATCCAGAACAGCCATAGCTGGGCGAGCGCCCAACCGCCAACAAACAGAGCCGGTCCGGTGCTGCGTGCCGGGTTGACCGACAAATTAGTAACCGGGATGCCGATCAGGTGAATCAGGGTCAGGCCCAGCCCAATCGCAATGGGCGCGAAACCAGCCGGGGCCCGGCCATCGGTGGCGCCAAGGATGATCATGAGGAACATGAAAGTCAGGGTGGTTTCCGCTATCAGTGCCGCCACCAGTCCATACTGTCCCGGCGAATGGTCGCCATAGCCATTGCTGGCAAATCCGCTACTGACATCGAAACCTGCCTTGCCACTGGCAATGAGATAGAGCACGGCAGCCCCGGCTACTGCACCCGCTACCTGCGCCAGGATGTACGGTACGAGATCCCGGGCGGAAAACCGGCCGCCTGCCCACAGTCCGATGGATACGGCGGGGTTCAGGTGGCAGCCGGAGATATGGCCAATAGCGTAGGCCATGGTGAGTACTGTCAGGCCAAAGGCAAAAGAAACACCAAGCCAGCCGATGCCGACCCCGGGTTCAGCGGCGGCTAGTACCGCACTACCGCAGCCGCCAAATACCAGCCAGAAGGTGCCCATGAATTCGGCAGATGCGCGATGAAGGATGGTCATGATTCGTTCCCCTGTTGTTTGTTTTAGTGGTGTTGATCCTGTGTTTCCTTGACGGGCTAAGGCCATCCCTGAAAGCCCCGCGCTATGGTCCGAAATGTTATTAAGAAGTGCAAGTTCGCACCAATACATGTTGATTTACCCATGACTTTGGCTGGATACCAGATTCTGACCTTGGCTAACGTGGCGGAAGACCACTGCCAGGCAGTACGTATAAGGCTGGAATCTCGCCTGATGTGTGACAATGAGCCTCAATTTCGATGGAACAATCGGCGCCGCGTTGTCTATAATCGCGGGCCATCTTCATGGATTGCCCCGTTCTGATCGGGCAATCTTCACTCACGGCGGTAGGAAGAACATTCGCAATGTCTGTCAATAATCAACTTTCGGTGGACACTGATCCAGAAGAGACGCGAGAGTGGCTTGATGCCCTCGAGGCTGTCATTGGCGCTGAGGGCGTGGAACGTGCTCACTTCTTGATCGAAAATCTGGTCGATCAGGCACGCAGGGCCGGTGCCAATCTCCCTTACAAGGCCAATACTGCCTACATCAATACCATTCCAACCCACATGGAAGCGCGGTTGCCCGGCGATGCCAGTATTGAGCACCGCATTCGTTCCTACATCCGCTGGAACGCGATGGCGATGGTGGTCAGAGCCAATCGGAAGTCCACCGAGTACGGTGGTCACATTGCCAGTTTTGCATCGGCTGCGACCCTCTATGATGTCGGCTTCAATCATTTCTTCCGGGCTCCCAGCAAAGACTTTGGCGGCGACCTGATTTACTTCCAGGGTCATGCGGCACCCGGTATCTATGCCCGGGCCTACATGGAAGGGCGCCTGACCGAAGAACAGTTGGACTATTTCCGCGCTGAAATCGAAGGCGGGGGCAAGGGTCTGAGTTCCTATCCGCATCCCTGGCTGATGCCTGATTTCTGGCAGTTCCCCACCGTTTCGATGGGGCTGGGTCCCATCATGGCGATCTACCATGCCCGCTTCATGAAATACTTGGAGGACCGCGGCATCCTTAATACGGCAGGCCGGAAGATCTGGTGTTTTTGTGGTGACGGTGAAATGGATGAGCCGGAATCCATGGGTGCCATCGGTCTCGCCGGTCGGGAAAAACTCGACAATCTGATTTTCGTCATCAACTGCAACCTTCAACGGCTTGATGGCCCGGTGCGTGGCGATGGCAAGATCATTCAGGAACTGGAGGCCGAGTTCCGTGGCGCTGGCTGGAATGTCATCAAGGTGATCTGGGGCTCGTATTGGGATCCCTTGCTGGCCAAGGACACCAAGGGCCTGCTCAAAAAGCGCATGGAAGAGGCGGTCGATGGTGAGTATCAGGCTTATAAGGCCAAAGGCGGCGCCTATACCCGTGAGCATTTCTTCGGCAAATACCCCGAGTTGAACGAAATGGTCGCCAATATGAGCGACGAGGATATCTGGCGCCTCAACCGGGGTGGTCATGATGCCCACAAGGTTTTTGCCGCCTATCAGTCGGCGGTGGCCCATAACGGCCAGCCGACCGTTATCCTGGCGAAGACGGTCAAGGGATATGGTATGGGGCCGGTTGGGGAAGGGCGTATGTCTACCCACCAGCAGAAAAAGCTGGACGATGCGTCCATTCGCGCCTTCCGTGATCGGTTCAAGGTGCCGGTGCCCGACGATAAACTGGCTGAAATTCCATACTATCGCCCGGCCGAGGACAGCCCCGAACTGCAGTACATGCATCAGCGGCGAGAGGCTCTGGGCGGCTTCCTGCCGCAGCGCCGCCGCGAGGCCCCGCATCTGCAGGTGCCCGATCTCGAACTGTTCGAAGGCCTGCTGAAAAGCAGTGAAGACCGGGATATGTCCACCACCATGGCCTTTGTCCGGATACTGACGCTCCTGTTGCGTGACAACAAGGTGGGCCGTTATGTCGTTCCCATTGTGCCTGATGAAGCCCGTACCTTCGGTATGGACAGCCTGTTCCGTCAATACCGGATTTATTCGTCGGTCGGTCAGTTGTACGAGCCGGAAGATTCCGCGAGTGTGATGTACTACCGCGAGGACAAGTCGGGCCAGATTCTGGAGGAGGGGATTAACGAGTCCGGTTCAATGTGCTCATGGATTGCTGCGGGTACCGCCTACAGTAATCACAATGTGCAGATGATCCCGTTCTACATCTACTACTCGATGTTCGGCTTCCAGCGGGTAGGTGACCTGATGTGGGCGTCCGGCGATATGCGAGCCAAGGGCTTCCTGTTAGGCGGCACCGCAGGCCGCACCACGCTGGCCGGGGAGGGTCTTCAGCATCAGGACGGCCACAGCCACCTGGCAATGTCGGCGATTCCCAACTGCGTCGCCTACGACCCCTGTTTCGCCTATGAACTGGCGGTCATCATTCAAGATGGTTTGCGCCGTATGTACCAGGACGGTGAACAGGTGTTCTATTACCTGACGGTGATGAACGAGAACTATGCCCATCCGGAAATGCCGGCCAATTCCCATGAGGGTATCGTCCGGGGTATGTACAAGCTGAGGGATTCGGCCGGCAAGGCAAGTGTTCAGTTGCTGGGGAGCGGTACCATCCTGCGGGAAACCCTGGCCGCAGCTGACATGCTGAAGGCTGATTTCGGTGTTGAATCTGATGTCTGGAGCGTTACCAGTTTCACCGAGCTGCGTCGCGATGGCATGGATAAGGCTCGCTGGAATCTTCTGCACCCCGAGCAGCCTCGCCGCGTCAGCTATGTTGAGGAACTGCTGGCCCCCACGAAGGGTCCAGTGATTGCCGCATCTGACTATATGCGAACCGTCGGCGACATGATCCGCCCCTATGTGCCCCGTGCCTATACGGTGTTGGGTACGGATGGTTTCGGCCGCAGCGATCGCCGTTCAGAACTGCGTCGATTCTTTGAGGTTGACCGCAATTACATCGTGATTGCTGCACTCAAAGCCTTGGCCGATCAGGGCGACATTCCCATGAAGAACGTCAGCGAAGCTATGCAAGCGCTAGGTATTGATCCTGAAAAGCCCAATCCGCTTACCGTCTGAGGAAGATTACATGGCAGCAGCAGAGAAAGAGGTTTTCGTTCCCGATATCGGTGATTTCAAGGACATCGAAATTATCGAAGTCCTTGTCAAACCAGGCGATGTGGTCAAGGCAGAAGATTCGCTGATCACTCTTGAGAGCGATAAGGCCGCGATGGAGGTGCCTTCGCCTATCAGCGGGACCGTTAAAACGATGCAGGTCAAGGCGGGTGATCGGGTTAATAAAGGAAGCCCCATACTGATCATGGAAATCGCTGAGGCGGCCAGAGCCGTTAGTGCCCCCGCAGCGGCTTCCATTCCGCCGCCTGCACCGGCAACCGTCGTCGCCGAAGTGCCAGCGGTGACCGCTCCGGTATCCGCCCCAACACCCATGCCCGTTTCGACGGCTACGAGCGAGCGCGAGATCGTGGTCCCCGATATTGGAGACTTCAAGGATAT
>JBILXN010000134.1:0-6691 GCA_044378425.1 Methylococcaceae bacterium | reverse complement strand
CGGTAGCACCGAGGCCACCATCAGGATCTCCCCAAGTATTGTGCAATCACCTTCCCGCTTATGCCTGTCGGATCTACGGCATGGTGTTCCGTGCAAGTATTGGGCTTTGTTGATAACGGCTAACTTACCCCACCATGACGCCGTGTATCCGCTTGCTGTTCGCCAGGCCAGCGTTTTGCCTTCGGCTTCCTTCAGATTCGCAGTTACCCACGACACCCCTGCCGTTCAGCTCACTCTTCCCCTTGCGGGTGAGTAGAGGACTTGCACCTCCAAGCCATTGCGCCCTGCCGGGCGCAGCAATAAAAAGCCGGAACCCGATCTTATCCGGTTCCGGCTGTTCAGAACGATTTCACTGGCTTTAGTAGCACTCATCTTCGACCGTCAGCGACTGGCAGGCACCATCCGCCGAGAGGCTGGTGGTAGCGCGGGACTTAAAGTAGGCCGTCACCACCAGACTAAGAAGCACCAAGGCCACGATCCATTGGACAATGTCTCGCATTTCGAGGCGGGAGGCTATCGGCGCAGTTTGTAGTTGCGGCCGTAGAAGATCTCGGCCATCTCATTCTTCAGCTGGCGCTGAATGGCAGTCCGTTCCTCGGCACTGAGGGCGTCCTTGTCGGTGTCGAAGAGGTAATTATCAAGATTGAAATCCTTCAGGATCATCTTGGTGTGGAAAATTTTTTCCTGATACACATTCACATCAATCATCTGATAACGCTCCGCCGTCACATCCGAGAAGTAATTCTGGATGGAGGTGATTTCGTGGTCGATGTAGTGTTTCTGGCCGCTGATGTCACGGGTGAAACCGCGCACGCGGTAGTCCATGATGACAATATCGGACTCAAAACTGTGAATCAGGTAATTCAGTGCCTTCAGTGGGGAAATACGACCACAGGTTGACACGTCGATATCGGCACGAAAGGTGCTGATACCGCCGTAGGGGTGGCTTTCCGGATAGGTATGTACCGTGATGTGGCTCTTGTTGAGATGCGCCACCACTGAATCCGGGGCGGGACCCGGTGCCTCAACATTGCCGACCACGTCGGGGGCGTCATGCCCTTCCGATATCAGCATGGTGACGCTCGCGCCCTGGGGCTCGTAGTCCTGGCGGGCAATATTCAGAATCTGCGCACCGATGATGGCATTGACGTCCGTCAATATCTGGGTCAGACGTTTGGCGTTGTACATTTCATCGATGTACTCGATATAACGCCGCTGTTGCTGCTCGGTCTTGGCGTAACAAATATCGTAGATATTAAAGCTCAACGATTTAGTCAAATTATTGAAGCCATGCAATTGCAATTTTTCGATTTCCATCGAATTCACGATACCCCGTCGTTGGTTAACACTACCGATACAGTAGAAGAATGATATGGCGTTAATATGACGCCATCAGTACAGCCAGCTTATTACCGGCACGACTATCGCCCGTCGGGCTCAGTCGGCCTCAATCACCTCAAAGTCATGGGTAATGTCTGCTGTTTTGCCCAGCATAATGGAGGCCGAGCAGTATTTCTCGGCAGAAAGCTTCACCGCGCGCGCCACAATGGCTTCGCTCAAGCCCTTGCCGGTGACCACGAAATGAATGTGGATGCGAGTAAATACCTTGGGCTCGCTTTCGGCCCGTTCCGCCTCCAGGACTGCCTCGCAGTCATGAATCGCATGTCGCCCCTTGCGCAGAATATGCACCACGTCGAAGGAAGCACAGCCGCCCATGCCCATTAACAGCATTTCCATGGGTCTTACGCCAAGGTTGCGACCACCCAATTCCGGTGGCCCATCCATGACGACACTGTGCCCACTGCCAGATTCAGCCAGAAACAGGGTGTTTTCCACCCATTTGATACGCGCCCGCATCAGCAACCCCTACAAAATTAAGCGAGGTAATGTAGCACAGACGCGCCTTGACCATGGCAGCTTTTTTGGCACAGCAACGTGACGTTCTATCAGGCGGCTTCCGCTATGCCATTGTGGCGGAGAAGTGCATCAATAGTGGGTTCTCGACCACGGAAAGATACAAACAGATCCATCGCCTTCTGGCTACCACCCTTTTCGAGTACGTTTTCAAGGAATGAGCGCCCTACTGCAGGATCGAATATGCCCACCTCCTCAAATAGGGAAAACGCGTCACTGGACAGCACTTCGGCCCATTTATAACTGTAGTAGCCCGCGGCATAGCCACCCCCAAAAATATGGGAGAAACTATGCGGGAACCGGTTGTAGGCTGGCGGGGTAGCCACTGCGACCTTGTTGCGCACTTCGGCCAGAATGGCGTACACCCGACCGCCCTGCACAGGGTCGTAGTCCCGGTGGATCAGGAAGTCAAACAACGAAAATTCCAGTTGCCGAACCATTTGCATCCCCGATTGAAAATTGCGGGCGGCAATCATCTTGTCCAGCAGCGATTGGGGTAATGGTGCCCCGGTCTGATAGTGACCGGCAATCAGTGCCAGCGCCTCCGGCTCCCAGCAGAAGTTTTCCATGAACTGACTGGGTAATTCGACCGCGTCCCATTCGACCCCATGGATACCCGAAACACCGAGATGATCAACCCGCGTGAGCATATGCTGCAGGCCATGACCAAACTCATGGAATAACGTCTGCACCTCATCATGCCTAAGCAAGGCGGGATCATCGCCGTGGGGTGGGGTGAAGTTACAGGTCAGATAGGCGACCGGCACCTGCACCTGATCTGCCAAGCGTCGACGGGTCACGCATTCATCCATCCAGGCACCACCGCGCTTTTTGGATCGGGCGTAGAGGTCAAGGAAAAACGAGCCCCGCAACTCGCCAGCCGCATCGCGGATTTCATAAAAACCCACATCCGGATGCCAGACATCAACACCCGCTTTTTGGGAGATATTGATGCCATAGAGCTTTTCTACCACGGTGAACATGCCCTGAACCGTGCGCGGTGCGGGGAAATACTGGCGCACTTCCTCCTCCGACAGTGCATATTTGCTCTGGCGGAGTTTCTCTGAGGCGTAGGTCAGATCCCAGGACTGCGGGTCGGCAATCCCGAGCGCGTGGACGGCGAACTCCCGCAGCTCGGCGAGATCACGACGGGCATGCGGCAAAGAGCGTTCGGCCAGGTCTTCCAGAAACCGCACGACCTCATCCGTCGTCGGCGCCATTTTGGTGGCTAATGACAGCTCAGCAAAATTGTTAAACCCCAGCAAACGGGCCTCCTCATGCCTTAACCTGAGCAGACGCTCCATCACTTCGCCGTTATCCCATTGGCCTGCGTGCGGCCCCTGATCGGATGCCCGGGTGACGAATGCCTGATAACAGGACTCCCGCAAATCGCGGTTGTCGGCATAGGTCATGACGGCAATATACGAAGGGAACTCCAGGGTGAACAACCACCCGCTCAGCCCCTTGGCTGCCGCCGCCTGAGCCGCCATAGCCAGTGCCGACTCGGATAATCCTGTCAACAGACTGGCATCCTCGATATGGCGGCTCCAGGCCTGGGTAGCATCCAGCACGTTATCCTGAAACTGACTGCTCAGCCGCGAACGCTCCTGGGCATTGGCCTTGAACTGATCTTTTTCGCCGGCCGAAAGATCCACACCCGACAACCGAAAGTCGCGGAGAGCGTTCTCGATTATTTTTTTCTGGGCGGTATCCAGCGCCGCGAACTCATCGCTGTCAGCGATGCTCCTATAGGCCAGATAAAGCCTCTCATTCTGGCCCACTTCGGTCGCGTACTCGCTCAGCAAGGGTAGGCAGGCATTGTAGGCTTCACGCAAAGCATCGCTATTGACTACCGAATTCATGTGACTGACCGGCGACCAGGCCCGGTTCATGCGATCATCGATGTCTTCGAGCGGGTCGACCAGATTACCGTATGTGTAAGGGCCATCCCCGGCGAGCAGCTGCTCAATCGCAGCACGATTTTCGGCTATGAGCTGCTCGACCGCTGGCCGCACATGTTCGGGATGAATGGCGCTAAAAGCGGGGAGTTCGCGATCATCTAACAAGGGATTATTCATGGTGAGTATTGGATCAGGATTCAAAGACCAGTTAGGACTAGGTGTGTCGACAAATGTTCAGGCTTCCGCTGGCGACAGGGGATGAGCACAATGACAGGAAGATTTTTACCCGGACAAAAAGGCCACTCGCAATGAACAGGCTTCCGCCAGACTGCCAGCACGCCCCCGCGACCACCCGAAACCGCGAGCCGTTACTGACGGTCTTGCGCGAATTTTTGCCTCCCGCCGGGACAGTATTAGAGGTCGCCAGTGGCAGTGGTGAGCACGCCACCTTCTTTGCGCCACAACTGGCGCCCCGCTACTGGCTGCCTTCTGACATTGATGAACGTGCACTGGCCAGCATTACCGCCTGGCAGGCCCTGACCCCAGCGGCTCATCTGCTCCCGCCCATACGGCTGGATGTTCGCGAGTCCATCTGGATTCCAGAACAGAGCAAGCCACCGCAAGCCATCACCGCCATCGTCGCCGTCAACATGATCCACATCGCCGCGTGGGAGGCCTGTCTCGGCCTTATGGCCGGTGCCGGACGGCTGCTGGCAGCCGGTGGGGTGGTGGTCCTTTACGGCCCTTTCAGGCAATCCGGCCAGCACACTGCAGCCAGTAACGCGGCCTTCGATGATAGCCTTCGTCGCCGCAACGGCGAATGGGGCGTTCGTGATCTTGAGGATGTCGTGTCGGTAGCGGAGGCGGAGGGATTTTCCCTTGGCAAAACAGTGACTATGCCAGCCAATAATCTTTCCGTGATTTTCATGCGCCACTGAACAGAATGCAGATCAGGTGAGCCGCTTGTGCATTTCCAATACATTGCCGGCGTCAGTCCGGCGGTAGGCAACCCCGTCCATAAGGGTTCGAATCAGGAAAACACCCCGCCCCCGTTCGCTGAGTTCGTCGGGATCAGGCGAAGGCACCGCTTCAAGATTAAACCCCTGGCCGTGGTCATAGACGCGGACGCATAGGTCATTCTCCTCAATAAAAATGCAGACCCGAACGGTTTGCTCCTCGTCGGTGGACGATGAGTGCTCAATCGCGTTCACCATGGCCTCGGTCAGCACCAGATTGAGATGATAGGCGAGAGCATCGCGATCCCCACTGTAGTGCTCCAGCGCACGGGCCACTTCCTCGGCTATGTTTCCAATCAGGCTGAGGTAGCGTTTTTTGTTAGGGACCACGATATCGACGTGAATGTCGTCAGCGCCAAACATGTACCCTCTCCCCCTCAGGCTGTGCCCAAAGCGTCATCGACCGTCGGAAAAATCTCAAACACCCGATGCAGTCGGGTCAACTCGAACATCGACATCACCCGTGGCTGCAAGCACGCCAGCACGAATGAGCCTGATCTCAGTGTGGCGTTTTTATAGCCGGACAAAAGCGCGCCCAATCCAGAGCTGTCGATGAAGCTGACCGCCGAGAGATCGACAATCACATGTTTGCCGCCACCCTCGAGCAGCGCGAGAATTTTGTCCCTGAATTCGCCTGAGTTATGGGCATCCAGCCTCTCCTCACTCAGTCTGATGATGGTTTTCCCATCCTTGAGGTCTGTCGACAGTTCCATCCTAATTCTCCTTGGCGACAACGGGGTGATCCGCAGATCACACACCTGACAGCGTGTTACTCACGATCGACCGTGGCCGGGGCCGTCGATACCAGAATCTTGTCAACCCGGTTCCGGTCCATATCGACCACCTCAAAGTAAAGCCCATCCCAGATGAAATGGTCTGCAGCCCGCGGCACATGGCCCAACTGCAACATCACGAAACCGCCGATGGTGTGGAAATTTCCAGCTTCCTCATCGGGCAGCGCCTCAACGTCGAATATCTGCTTGAATTTCTCGACCGTCAAGGTGCCATCCAGCAACCAGGACCCATCGGCACGCTGGACAAACTCGGGTTGCTCGTCCTCCTCCTCATCGGATGGAATATCACCGACGATCGCCTCCAGGACATCCTTCAGAGTAGCCAGTCCGGCAATTTCACCGTACTCATCGACCACCAGACCCAAGGCTACTTTGGATCGCTTGAATTCTTCGAGTAGTTGCACCGGGCTCAGGGATTTCGGAATGTAATTCACCGGACGCACAGCCGCAGCCAGGTTGAGCACCTCGCCCGTCAGGGCGCGGCGCAGCAGATCCTTAGATTCAATCACGCCCAGCACATTATCCAACCCGCCCTTGCACACCGGTATGATCGAATGAGGGCTCTCAATCAGTTTCTTGCGATTTTCCTCGACCGGGTTGGCCACATCCAGATAGTACATATCCATGCGGGGAGTCATGATGGCACCGACCTTGAGCGCATCAAGCCGCATCACGTTGGACACCATTTCCTTTTCACCCTTATGGAAAACCCCCGCCTCGGTACCCTGATCAATCATTAGCCGGATTTCCTTTTCAGTCACCAGGGGCTCATCCGTCTTGCTGACTCGCAACAACAAAAGCACCACATCCGTGGACCAACTCAGTACTTTCACCAAGGGATAGGTCGCAATAGACAGTACATTCATGGGCCTCGCCATGAGCATGGCCACTTTCTCCGGCTTAAGCAAGGCTAGCCGTTTGGGGACCAGTTCGCCGATGATCAGCGAAAAATAGGTAATCCCAATGACGACAATACTCAGTGACAAAATACGGCTGTAAGGGGCCAGTTCGGGATATTGCTCCAGCAATATCGCCAGTTTGCCGGATAATGCGGCTTCGCCAAAGG
>JBILXN010000012.1:0-22726 GCA_044378425.1 Methylococcaceae bacterium | reverse complement strand
ACCGTAAGCGTATGTCAATGCTCTTCCCCGTCGAAGGGGGTTGGGTGCTTTATACCAAAGGTGCTCTGGAGTCCTTGCTCCCCCTCTGTGACAGCCAACTCACGGTTGAGGGTGACGTGGCTCCGTTGACCGATAGTCTTCGCCAGCAGTGGCTGGCTGCTGAGGCGGGTATGGCGGAACAAGGCCTGAGGGTGCTTGCACTGACCACCAAAGCTGTCGAGGCTCAGTATCAGCGGGATACTCTGGAACAGGGGCTTACCCTGACGGGGCTGGTGGGGCTTGAAGATCCGCCGCGGCCCGAGGTGCTTGCAGCCATTTTGCGCTGCCATGAGGCAGGGATCAGGGTGATCATGATGACGGGTGACCACCCTCGCACCGCGGTGGCTATTGCGCGCGAGATTGGACTCCTGCGCGACGTGGCCCCGATAGTGCTGACCGGGGATGAGCTGTTGGCACTGTCTGCGACCCAGTTGCAACTGCTGCTTGATCATGAGGCCATCATTTTTGCGCGGCTGGGAGCTGACCAGAAAATGCGCATAGTCGAGGCGCTGAAGCGCAAGAATCATATCGTCGCCATGACCGGCGATGGTGTAAACGATGCTCCAGCGCTGAAACGGGCTGATATTGGCATTGCGATGGGGCTGTCAGGGACGGATGTTGCCAAGGAGTCAGCCGACATGATTTTGCTTGATGACAACTTTGCCAGTATCGTCAGCGCCATTGAGGAGGGGCGGGCGGTGTTCAGCAATATCCGCAAGTTCATCGTTTATGTCCTCACCTCCAATGTGGCTGAACTGGTGCCTTATCTGGCCTTCGCCCTGTTCGGTCTGCCACTGCCGCTAACCATTATTCAGGTGCTCATGGTCGACCTTGGTACCGACATGGTCCCTGCGCTGGGGTTAGGGGCTGATAAGCCAGACCCGACCTGCATGCAATCATCACCCCGAGGTCATCAGGAAAAGCTGTTGAATTGGCCTTTATTGCTGAGGGCTTATCTGTTCCTGGGGGTGATGGAGGCGGCGTTGTCGATGGCGGGTTATGGGTATGTTTTACTCCAGGGGGGCTGGCACTTCGGGCAGAGCCTTGCGTCGGACCTACCGCTTTACCGTCAGGCGACCACGGCCTGCTTTTCGGGCATCGTCATCGGCCAGATCGTCATGGTATTTCTATGCAAGCATCCTGACCGGCCACTTCTTGGCGCGCCCATTTTCAATAACCGCCTCATCCTTGCGGGTGTCGTTCTGGAAATTATCCTGATCCTCTTGATTGATTACACGCCGTGGGGCAACGAGGTGTTTGGCACCCTGCCGATAGCGGGGGATGTCTGGTTGTTTTTGCTGTCCTTGACACCGCTTGTGCTCCTGCTGGAAGCCTTCAGGAAATGGTGTGTGCGACATGGATGCCGAATTTTGCCTCAGGAAAAGCCCGGTATGACTTGATGGCTTAACAGGGGCGGGGTCTAATGGATGGGCCCCCTGTTACATCATCCCAATAGGCATTGTCATGATTCAAGTTACTACGCTTGCCCATTTACCTCCCGCTTACAAAGTGCTCTTTACTGGCTTTCTGATGGTCATCGGTGTCGGCCTGTTGATGGCGGGTTTCCAGATCATGGAAACCCACGGCAAGGCTGATGGCAAGCCTGGATTGTCGATCAATGACATCGTCTACAGTTATTATGGCAACCGTAGTGGCTCCAAACTGGAGTCCATGCTCAAGGGCCAGATGAAGGCCATGGCACCCGATGAAGTGCGGTTCAAGATGATTCAATGGGCGCGTGACGAGGCCAGTGAAAGGGAATGGAATAGAGAAATAGGCCCGTTATTTCAACAGTATTGCGTCGGCTGTCATGGCCCGGGTGCTGCGATACCTGACTTCACTAAGTATGAGAATGTGAAGAAGGTAGCCGCCGTGGATGAGGGCGTAAGCGTGGCTGCACTCACGCGGGTGTCTCACATCCATCTGTTCGGAATTTCGTTTATCTTCCTTTTCGTCGGCTGGATTTTTGCGATGGCAGAATACCCCAAGGACTGGAAGCTCATTCTCATATCCACCCCGTTCGCCTTCCTGATCATGGACGTACTCTCTTGGTGGTTGACCAAGTACATACCGGGATTTGCCTGGCTGACCATGATCGGGGGGTTTGGTTACAGTTTGGCCTCTACAGTGATGATTTTTACCTCGCTGGTGCAGATGTGGTTACCGCAGGCACGATGGCCACGCCACTGGTTGCAGTCCTGATTTGCCATATCGGGGTGCTGGCGGGGTTACCCCCGCCGGGCCGAGCCTTGTTGGCAATGCGGCTCAGAAGATCGTGAACACGTTCTTAGAGTGTAAAGCGGAAATCCCGTAGCAGTATTCCGGGTACCCGGCTCCCCCCGAGGCTTCGCTGAGTGTAGGTGTTGGTGCTGATTTGAACCTCTGCCTCAGAGTTTACAGCCTCCAGTTCCGAGCCAAAGATTCGGTACAGGCTTTCGTCGAAGCGAAGGTCACGAATGGGGGCCACGATACTGCCGTTTTCCACCCAGAAGCAGGCATAGCGGGTCATCCCGGTGATGCGGGCGTTCTGCTGGTCACTCCAGTTCAGATAATGAAGGTTCCCCACATACAGGCCGGTATCCAGGGCCGAGAGAACATCGGCTTCTGCGAGGGTGCCGGTCAGCATGTCGGGTGAGCGCATCCCCTCTCCACCCGGTTCCGCGCCATTGGCGACCACCCCGTATTCGCGGGCTGATCGGGCGCTGGTGAGTAACGTTTTGAGTTGGCCGCCCACAATTAACGGAAGGCAGTCAGGTGCGATTTCACCCAAGCTGTTAAAGCCAGGTGCAAGGCCCAGTCCGAAATTTTCATTCAGGTTGAACAGTGGAGAAAGCACCGCCTCTCCTTCAATCAGCTTCTGAAATGCTGAATCACCCTTGCGCCATGCGCCGTAGCTGATCGCGCCCCAGGAAAACATCTTGATCATGGCATCGACTGCGGCGGGCGCAAAATAAACCCGGTAGCTGCCGGGTTCGACAGAATGGCTGGGACGGGTCAGCAGGGCCAGTCTCTCAAGGCTGCCAGAAAGCAGACGGGTAAGCGGGTCTGCCCGCCAGTCGCGCCCGGCATACAGTCCTTTTACGGCCTTGTTCTCACCGCCGGCGTTGACGGTGAAAATTGAATAATCGAGGAAAAAGCTGTCGGTGGCGAACCAGTGGTCCAGTCCTGCCGAATTCCGGATAGCCCGCAGTTGCGATCCACCGGCATACAAGCCGGTGAAATCGCTGTCACCCGCTGCTGTCCTGAGATCATCCAGTAACGGCCCCAGTTCAGGTGTGTTGCCAGAGAACTCCCGGCTGCTCGTCCCGTGATTCATGATGGGGACCACAAAAGGATCTTCAGGGAGCACGGCCACTTCCTGTCTCGCTCTGGTCAGCAGTGAGAGACCAGTGGCGAGATCCTGCCCGGCGTCACCGCTCAGGTCGAAACTGTAAGCGACCCGACGGCCCTGCGACTGGAAGTTCAGCGTCAGGCGGCGTTGCAGTACCCGGGTTGTCTGACGCACGCGAGTCTGGTTGAGCCTCAGATAAAGTTGGTCCTCACCAGAGAGATTCAAGCTCAGTGCTTCATCATCGGTAAGTGCATCAAAATAGCCAGTACTGAGCGTATCAAGCAGCATTCGGGTGCCATGCGCGAAGTTCATGCCTCACCTCCAAAAACCGCAACGCCATGAAACAGACAGGGGGGTGAAGCATGTCCGACCCGGATGATCTGATTGGGTTCGCCCTTGCCGCAGTAGGGAGTACCAAAGGCTTTGAAGCTGTCTGCGGTGCCGACGGCGGCCAGCCCATGCCAGAAGGGTAGGGTTACGCCCCGATAATTGGGGTTTTTGAGGATGCGGGTGAGCCTGCCATCTTCGATCAGGCGGGCATACTCACAGCCAAACTGGAATTTGTTGCGGTAATCATCAATTGACCAGGAACGGTTTGCCTCCATGTAGACGCCGCGCTGAACCGAACTGATCATATCCTCCAGTGTTGTGGTACCGGGTTCGAGGTTAATGTTGCCCATACGGTCGATTGGGGCACGATTCCAACTGCACGCCCGGAAATTGGCTACACCGGGCAGTCCTAGCCGCGCCTGACTTTCCAGACTGCCCAGCCCTCGCAACAGGCGGCCCTCTTGAATCAGATGTTCCCTAATCGCGGTGTTACCGCCGTCATCGTAGCCGCAGGAGGCAAACTGCCCGGCCAGTGTTGGATCAAACGTGACATTCATCAGCGGGCTGCCGTATTGCAATTGGCCGAAATCCTGAGGTTTGATGAAACTCCAGCCAGCGTAATTACGTTCATCGCCGAGGATACGGTCCAGTTCCAGCGGATGGCCGATGGATTCATGAATCTGCAACAGCATCTGGTCGGGTGCCAAGATCAGGTCCAGCGTTTCATTTGGGCAGTTTTCGGCGGATAACAAGGCCAGTGCCTGTTCACCGATCTTCTGGCAGTCACGCTGCAGAGTGTCCCAATCAAAGTGCTCCAGTCCACCCTGCCAACACCGGGCTGTAGGTCCGTTCATCGAACGCTGCTGGGTATCGCTACCGTCGCGGGCAGTAGCGGCAAAGTGCTGGCCGGTCATCAGAAAATCCTGTCTGATATCGGCCCCGCTACTGGTGAGGTAATGATGGCAGGTTTCGATCAGCGTGGCTTCCGCGCTAGCGGTCACGATCTTGTCCGACACTTGCAGTTGGCGACTGGCCTCAATCAAATGGTCGGTGAATTCGGCAAGACTCAGTCGGTCGAGTGAGTGTGCTCGGGGCGACCAGTAGTGGCCGACCACGGCAGGACGCTGTGCCTCGCTAAACTCAAATACGCCGGTTTTCGCCGTGATGCGAGCATTGTCCGCCGCCTGCCGGGCGGCCTGAATCAGACCGGCCGGTGACAGGTCGCTGGTAGCGGCGTAGGCAATCTGGCCATTTACCAGTGCTTCGATCATGACGCCACGATCGAAATTGGCACTGTTTTGTTCAGGCCTTCCATTTCGTGCCTTGCGACGGTGTGTCTTTTCCTCTACAAAACGCAGGCCCAGCCAATCGGCCTCGGGCTGAATGAGTTTGAGTGCAGCGTGGGGGTCAAAATCCGCGAAACGAGCATTGATTGATAGGGCGGTCATAATGGCAGGACTTTCCGGGTTGTGGCTGTGTGGATAGAAACAAAGCCAGGTATGACCTCACCTGAGCCGATTCGGTTCGGTCTCAGCCATTGCGGTTACGGTTTGCAGCGGAGTTTTGGATAGCACTGCCCCGTTATGAATCCGGGGCAAGCCATCATTAGCGGATGTAGCGGGTGGCTGTGTGGGGCTGGGCCTGTGCGTGACGGGTCCACGAAGGCGGTTTTGAACCGGTCACCGCCATGATTTCACGGGTGATCATCGCATACAGTTCAGGCGTCCATTCCGGCAGACTGGGGTGAGTGATGTCGAGTAAGCTTTTACGAGGGTCACTCGGCGCAATCACCACCTTGATATGTGGGGTACCAACATGCGCTGCCAGCACGAACAGTTCTTCAATTGCGGCATCGCCCATCGCGAGGCAACCGGCCGACACATTTTTACCATGGATAAAAATATCGCCGCCAAGATCGGTTCGTCCATCGTCATAGGCATGGTCTTGGTCGAACGCGTTGGGGTAGTCTACTTTCATCGATAGGTGGTAGTTACTATTCGGGTTCAGCCGTGAAATGCGATAGATTCCTTCGGGTACCTGCCGGTCCCCTTGTTTCAATTTGGGGCCACGCATGCCACTGGCCGCCTTAATGGTGTACTCCCTGATAAAGGTGTACTTGCCTTGGTCCCGAGCCCAGAGTTCCATTTTCTTCTCGTCCTTGATAGCGATCAGCACGATTTCCCGGGGAGGATAGGACACACCGGCCTTCATGAAGTAGGGTTTGAGACTGTCCAGAGCATAGGGGGCGAAACTGAACAGCGCATCATCAACCGAACGTGCCCCTTTCGGAAACACACCGTAGTGGCCTATTCCGTCATCCAGAGGTGGGCGGAAGTAGCGGCGAGGTTCCTTGTGGCCAGGTTTGCTGGTTGCGAGAACCGGCGGGGTTTCTGTACTGCAGCCAAGCATCAGGCTGCTGGCCAGGAACAGGTTCAATAGCGGAGCGATTTTACGCATCAGTATGTATCCTCACATTCATGGGTGCGGCGGCTTTTGCGGCAGGGATGACTCACATCGTCTGGCCTGCGCCAACAGGATTGCGTGATTGCGGGCTGAATGAGCCTAGGGCTCGGTGGCACGATACGGATCAACGACAGAAGGGAATGAGCTTGATGGGGAGGGTTGACATTGGGGGTGTAGTCTTTAGTTAGGTAATTCTACCTGAAACCCCGTTACTCCAGTACAAGACGGCACGAGCAGGCTGTCAGGCAAGAGGTGCCGCTGATGGGCGGCACCCGCCATGGGTTGCTGTAATTAGCGTGGGTCGGATTGCTTGCGGCCATAATGGCTGTCGACATATTTTTCGACGAGAGCCTGAAATTCCTCGGCAATCCGCTCGCCCTTCAGGGTGACGGTCTTGACGCCGTCCTCGTAAACCGGTGCGACGGGGTCCTCGCCAGTGCCGGGTAGGCTAATACCGATATGGGAGTGCTTGCTTTCTCCCGGTCCGTTGACCACGCAGCCCATTACTGCGACCTGCATGTCTTCGACGCCGTGATAAAAGCGTTTCCACTCCGGCATTTTGTGGCGCAGGTGACTCTGAATGTCTTGGGCAAGTTGCTGGAAATAGGTACTGGTGGTTCGACCACAACCAGGACAGGCGGTGACGAGGGGCAGGAAGGAGCGCAACCCCATGGTCTGCAGGATTTCCTGAGCAACAATTACTTCAAGTGTGCGGTCATTGTTGACGGGTTCTGGCGTCAGTGACACGCGGATGGTATCGCCGATGCCTTGCTGAAGCAGGACGCCCAAGGCTGCCGTGGAGGCCACAATGCCCTTGGAGCCCATTCCGGCCTCGGTAAGCCCGAGGTGCAGGGCGAAATCACAGCGCGAAGACAGCATCTGGTAGACGGCGATGAGTTCCTGCACCCGGCTGAGTTTGCAGGAAATCACGATTCTGTCCTGCGGCAGGCCCAATTCGATGGCCCTGTAGGCGCTTTCAAGCGCCGAGGCGATGACCGCTTCGCGCATCACGCTTTCAAGCGGTGCCGGCTCAGAGAGTTGGGCGTTTTCGTCTAGCAGTCGAGCCAGAACCGATTGATCAAGACTGCCCCAATTGACACCAATCCGGACGGGTTTGTCGTACCGTGCTGCGAATTCAATCATCTGGGCAAACTGCGGGTCGCGCTTGGAACCCCGGCCAACATTACCAGGATTGATGCGGTATTTGCCTAGGGCTTCGGCGCAGGCGGGATATTTTTCCAGCAGCTTATGACCGTTGAAATGAAAATCTCCGATCAAGGGTACCGAGCAACCGCTTTTGTCCAGTTGTTCGCGGATGCGGGGGACAGCCTCGGCAGATTCCTCATTGTTGACGGTCACCCGGACCAGTTCCGAGCCCGCCCGGGCCAGTTCGATGACCTGCTTCACCGTGCTGGCGACATCCGCCGTATCCGTATTGGTCATGGACTGAACAACGATAGGCGCTCCGCCGCCAATCTGAACATTTCCCACTTTTACGCCGACAGTATTTTTGCGAACGATCATGATGTAAGTCCGGATGCTTCTTTAAGATGTGTAAAGTGGCAGTATTCTACAGCGGCCTGACAAGGCCATAAAAGGCGGCAATAAACAATTTCCGAATCTCTCTGAGCGAGGGTCACGGTCTTTTACCTTGCCAGGTCAGGCCATGCTCTTGGCGATCGCGAAAATCTCCTCGGCATCCAGCACCAGCGAGTTACTCTCGAACAGACGGGCAATGCAGGCCCGGTGCAGGGCTAACTTGAGAGTGCCGAAACCAATGGCGCCCCATACGATTTTGCCCTCACGATTAACGCCCCGATCCATCATGTCGGTTCCGCCTATACCAACTGGCGGAGTGGCGTTGGCGTCAGCAATCAATTCAATTCGGCTGTTGTATTGCCAGTGTTCCGGGCGGATCAGCTCCACCCCCGCAGCCCCGGTGGCCAGCACGATTTCCGCATTCTCGATAGCCTTGCCGCGATCATCGCAGTCGAAAGCCTTCACCGGCTCTACATCGATGCCGAAACGGGTTTTGATGTCTTGGGACGCTTGTTGGGCACGAGTCATCTGGCGCGCGGTAATGACGACCTCAGCCGCGCCTTCCCGCGCCAGCATGACCGCGGCACGCTGACCTACGGGGCCGGTTCCGGCGAGAATGACTGCCCGCTTGCCGGCAATGCTGCCGCTGCTTGACAGGCGCGCTACGGCGGCGGCTGCCGTGGTGTTGCTGCCGTTGCTATCCAGCATGATGGAGACCCGAAAATCGGCAAAAAACTTCTGCCGTACAGCCCTCATCAGTTCTGTTCCATCCAGTACGTTGCCGCCGCCTATGAAAATGGCAGTATTTTTCTTTTCCTTGGGAGGGCGGGTGAAAATCGCACCTTCCACCAGTGCCCCGACCCTATCTGGTGTAAGCCCACCATAGCCGATGACATGATCGGCGCCGCCATCATAGGCAACCACAGTATCAAAGACCGAAGGGTGTTGATCGGTATCAAATTGCAAGAGCAGTTTTTTCATCGGGCTGGAGTCCGGTTCGAGTCTGGCAGAGTGGGTGGGATGGATTCGGCGCGCTGGGAATTTTGGAATTTGACATTGGCACAGCAAAATCATGATTGGGAAATTAACCCACCGGCCAGCGTCTGGCAAATCCTGCGATGCGGTCAGGGCCTTGCTTTATAATCGGGGCATCCTAATCTGAACGTGGTGAAAGGAGCTAAAAGGCATGATTAAAGACCAATCCGTTGAGCAATTCCTAGATGAACTTGCCAGTAAGTCGGCGACGCCAGGAGGCGGGAGTGCGGCTGCCATCATGGGTGCTATGGCGGGCGCGCTGGTATCAATGGTCTGCAATCTCACGATAGGCAAGAAAAATCACGAAGCGGTTGAGGATGAGATGGCTCAAACCCTACTGCGTGCGGAGGCACTACGGGGGCATTTGCTTGACATGGTGCGTGCCGATGTTGCCGCCTTTGACGCTGTCATGGCCGGTTACGGTATGCCCAAACAGACTGATGATGAAAAATGGGTCAGAAGCACCGTGATACAGGAGGCATTGAAAGCGGCTACCGATGTCCCGTTAAATTGCGCGCAGACCTGTGCCGACGTTATCGAACTGAGTGGGAGGGTTGCGGCGAAGGGCAACCGTAATGTCGTCAGCGATGCGGGCGTCGCCGTGATGGCGGCCTATGCGGCATTGCGGAGCGCAGCACTTAATGTGCATGTCAATGTGAGTGTCATCAAGGATCCGTCTTTTGTGGCATCCCGGCTGGAGAGGCTCGAAAGTATCACGCGTGGCACTGCTGAGCAGACGGAGGCGATTTACCAGGTCGTGAAGGAACGACTGTGAATCATCTTCATGATTGGAGAATCCGGCGCTATTCTGTTTGCTATGGTTGATGGATTCAAGTTGGTATCATTCCGGAGCTATCAAGATTTGGCACCTTTTGGTGCTGCAAATTTAAGGCTCAGCGATTCACTGCTACACCCGTTCAGCTCACTATGATTTCGTGGTTACCATCGTCTATGTCTCCTGTCATTCGATTTGCTGTTGTTGGGTTGCTGGTTGCTCTGCCGATACAGGGTTTTGCGGCTGAATCAGATGTTCCGCTGGATTTAACGCGCCATTGGGTGGGCTATGCCGCGATCGCCGTGTTTTTTTCCGCGTACATTCTGGCGATGCTGGAAGAGTCCACCATGCTGCGCAAGTCCAAACCCATGGTATTTGCCGCCAGTTTGATCTGGGTGCTGATTTCGGTCATCTACGTGCGGGGCGACATGGGCGAGCAGTCAGGCCATGCTTTCAGGGCCAGCCTTGAGGTTTATGCCGAGCTGTTCCTGTTTATCCTAGTCTCCATGACCTATCTCAATGCCATGGAGCAGCGTGGGGTATTCGACAGTTTGCGAGTTTGGCTGTTAAGCCGTGGTTTTGGCTACAGAAAGCTGTTCTGGATCACGGGTGTTTTGTCCTTTTTCATGTCCTCGGTGTGCAATAACCTCACCACGGCTCTGCTGATGGGGGCCGTATTACTGGCGATGGCGAAGAATAATCGCCGCTTCATTAGTATCGCGTGCGTTAATATTGTAGTAGCCACCAACGCCGGGGGGTCCTTCAGTCCGTTCGGCGATATCACCACCCTGCTGGTCTGGCAAAAGGGCGTAGTGCCGTTTACTGATTTCTTTAGTCTGTTTCTGCCCGCCGTCGTCAACTTTGTATTGCCAGCCAGCATCATGCACTTCTGGATACCAAAGGAACGACCGGCAGCAGCAGGCCATGCCGAACCCATGCGCCGGGGGGCGCTGGGTATTATTTCGCTCTTCCTGCTGACGATCGTCACTGCGGTCTGTTTCGAGAACTTTCTCGAACTGCCACCCGCTGCCGGGATGCTGGCCGGCTTGAGCTATCTAAGCTTCTACTTCTTCTATCTATTTCGTTCACGCAGGGATCCTAATCTTGACGATCTTGACCCAAAAGCGGATGTGCCTACAGCTCGTGACCTCGTGGATATTCCGATAGAACCTGCCGGCGACAGCACTTATTTCGATGTCTTTCACAATGTCTCCAGACTGGAGTGGGATACTCTGCTGTTTTTCTACGGGGTAATGGTCAGCGTGGGGGGTCTCAGTTTTATCGGCTACCTCACTGTGGCATCCCATGTGCTTTACAGCGATCTTGATCCGACGATCGCCAACGTTCTGATTGGTGTGGTATCGGCCTTTATTGATAATGGCACCATCATGTACGCTGTACTCACCATGGCGCCTGATATCTCTGAGGGGCAATGGCTGCTGGTTACCCTGACTGCTGGCGTTGGCGGCAGTTTACTGGCGATAGGTTCTGCAGCCGGGGTGGGGCTGCTGGGTCAGACCAAGGGTCTTTACACTTTTATGGCCCATCTAAAATGGGCACCCGTCATTGCATTGGGTTATGCGGGAAGTATTGCTACTCACTTTTTCATCAATGCCCGTTTTTTTTGACGCCAGTATTTTGAAGGTTCTGGCTCCAAACTGCTACACCACTGTACCGTGATCCGATTACTTTCGCTCGCTCGCATCTTCGGTTTGATGCTGATGGTCTTCAGCACGACCTATTCTCTGCCGATTTTGACGGCGCTGATCTTTGAGGATGGTAGCGTCATGGTTTTTGCTCAGGCCATGTTGCTGACCTTTGGTGTTGGTTTGGTGCTATGGGTGCTCAACAGGCCTTTTCAGGCGGAGCTGAAAGCGAGGGATGGCTTCATTCTGGTTGTGCTGGCCTGGCTGGGTATGGCGGCCTTTGCGACGTTTCCGCTTATGTCGTCGATCGAGGGGTTGTCCTTTACGGATGCCTATTTCGAAACCATGTCGGGCCTTTCGACTACCGGCTCAACGGTGCTGACCAACCTTGATTATTTGCCAGCTGCCATCAATTTATGGCGCCATGAACTCAACTGGCTGGGAGGCATGGGTATCATTGTGCTGGCGGTGGCTATCCTGCCTGTCCTCGGGATCGGTGGGCGCCAGCTCTTTGTTGCGGAAACACCCGGCCCAATCAAAGACAGCAAATTGACACCCCGCATCACGGAAACTGCCAAAAATCTCTGGATTATCTATAGTTTGATTACGGTGGCCTGCATCATTTCGCTGTGGCTTGCCGGTATGGACTGGCTGGACGCTGTCTGTCATGCCTTCGCAACCATGGGCCTTGGTGGATTTTCGACCCACGACGCCAGTGTCGGCTATTTTAATTCTCCGGAAATTGAAGTTGTTCTGATTGTTTTTATGTTGCTGGCAGGCATGAACTTCTCTACCCATTTCATGGCGCTGCAGCAAAGAAGCCTGGCATCCTATCGCACTGATATAGAGGCAGGTCCCTTTCTGGTGCTGACGCTAGGCAGTTGTCTGGGGCTGGGGTTGTATCTATGGCACTACGGTAGCTATCCGGATTTCCCGACGGCACTGCGCTATGCCAGCTTCAATCTGGTCTCCATAGGAACCGATTGCGGTTTTGCCAGTGCTGACTTCAACGAATGGCCGATTTTCGCCCCGCTCTGGATGCTGTTTCTGAGTTCCATCACTGCCTGTACCGGTTCAACTGGTGGTGGTATCAAGATGATGCGAACGTTGATTCTGCTCAAGCAGAGCCAATTGCAGATGTTCCTCCTGGTTCATCCGGCATCGGTAAACCCCTTGAAACTGGGCGTTATGGTTCTCAGTTCTCCGATCATACTTTCGGTGCTGGGTTTCATCTTTGTCTATTTCATGAGTATCGTGATACTCACTCTTCTGCTGGTGATCAGTGGGTTGGATTTCATTTCGGCTTTTAGCGGGATCATCGCCAGCATCAACAATGCAGGCCCAGGGCTAGGTGAAGTGGGGCCTGCCTCCAATTATTCAGTGCTTTCCGATTTTCAGACCTGGATCTGCACACTGGCGATGTTTCTCGGCCGTATCGAAGTCTTCACGGCCCTGATTCTGTTCACACCCGCGTTCTGGCGAAAATGACGGCGGCCCGTAACCGTCCTTCTGCCTCAAGCGACTGTTCCAATTAATGACAGAACCCATGTCCCTGGACCAACACAATGCTTTTTGGCCTCAGAGCGTTCGCCTGGTCTTGGTTATCTGTATCTCTGCAGTGCTTCATGCCGGCTTCTGGCATTTAGGGGCTTATTTTGACCTAAGGCCGGACAGCCTGCCGCAACCGATTGCACCCATGGAGGTGACACTCACGGCTGCACCCGCACCCGCACCCGCACCCGCATCTGCAGCCCCTACGTCTGCCAGGACGCCCCCCGCTCCTGACAGTAAGTCGGAGACTCAGCCCAAACCGAAACCTGCCTTGGAAAAGCAGAAATCGGTGGCAAAACCTAAGCCGAAACCCAAACCCCAGGCCAAGTCGGGGGCTGAAGTTGTCAGGCCGCCCTTGCCCGAACCAGAGTCCCGTCCGGCGCCCAAAGTTTCAGCCAAAGAACCTCTGTCATCAACCGATTCCAATACTTCGGTAAATGAAGCCAATCCGAAGCCAGACGCCGGACAAACTCGGGGGTCCGCCAGAATCGCAGAGACGGCTAAGGCCGAAGGTAGCGGCAGTCAGGCGTATGAGGGTCCCAAGGTTAATGCTGCCTATCTCCATAATCCCAGACCCGACTACCCCGAAATGGCCAAGCGCAGACAATGGGAGGGTAAGGTTATCTTGCGTGTACAGGTTCTCGCCAGCGGCCGGGCGGGGCAGGTCACTATTGCCGGTTCCAGCGGACATGAGATTCTCGACGAGGCCGCCCTCGAAGCCGTTCGCAACTGGCACTTTGTCCCGGCCAAGCGCGGCGATCAGCCTGTCGACAGTGTCGTCAATGTCCCCATCAACTTTAATCTGAATTAACGTCACAACGAGGCCTTATCTCATGCCAGCGTTTGCTTCGAGTCACATCGTCTCTATTACCCTTTGGATACTGATCGGCTTCTCCGTGGTTGCATGGGCCATCATTATCCTCAAGACCTTCGAACACTGGCGGATGCAGCGAGCGAACCGGGCTTATGGTGCAGCGTTCTGGGGTGCGCCTAGCCTCGCTGCTGCGGCTGAACTCAGTAGTTTGCCCGGGCCTCTGGCCCGGATTGCCAAGACTGGCTTCGATGTCTTGCGTGATACCCACAGCGAAAACGCCCCCAGTCTGCAGTCCAGCGGCGGTCGTCAGGATATCCTTGAGCGCAGCTTGCGTCAGCGTATCCAGCAGGAGCGGCACGGCGTGGAGCAAGGTCTCACCCTGCTGGCGAGTATTGGCAGTACGGCACCCTTTATAGGGCTTTTCGGCACGGTATGGGGAATCATGCACGCGCTGCAGGATATTAGTGCGGCAGGGTCGGCCAGTCTCAATGTTGTGGCAGGGCCTATCGGTGAGGCTTTGATCGCGACGGCCATCGGCATTGCCTCGGCTATTCCTGCAGTTCTCGCCTACAACTACTTCCTCCGGCGAGTAAAATTGACCGAAGCCGATCTTGAGAATTTCGCGACTGATTTTCTGCATTTAGCCATGAAAACCGGCTTTTCTCTGAGCAAGGGAGTCTGAAATGGCTTTTGGCAATAAAAACGATCAGGAAGCCATGAGTGAAATAAATGTCACGCCGCTGGTCGATGTGATGCTGGTGCTGCTCGTGGTTTTCATTGTGACAGCACCGCTATTGACCCAATCGGTAGGTGTGAACTTGCCAAAGACCGTAGCCGCTGCCCCCGCGCCTACATCCGCTGTGACGCTGGTAAGTGTGGATAAGCTTGGCGACACTTATCTCAACAAGGAGAAGCTCACTGCGGAACAACTCGCGGAGAAGTTTGGCGCCCTGCGAGCTCAGGGGGAAGATATAACCGTGCAGTTCGAGATCGACGAAAGTGTTAGCTACGGCAAGGCCGCAGCGGTTATGGCCATTGCCCAGCATGCGGGCATCACTAAGGTTTCTCTGCAAACCAGGCCGTGAATCATAGGTCGCCATTTTGCTGTGTATGTTGTCGAAGCGACATTAGCAGTGATTTGCGGCGTCTCTCCCTAAAGACTCAGGTATCGTATTTCACGTGCTTGAAACGAGGGTCTTCGGGTGTGCCTTCCAGTGTACCTTCGCCACTGGCTCCGGGTTGCCACTGAATGACATCCTCAATCTTTCGGGCCAGGGCAAAGTCCTTTTCGGTGATTCCTTTTGCCGAATGAGTGGCCAGTTTTACGATCACGAAAGCATAGGAGACGGTGAGGTCGGGATGGTGCCAGGCAGCTTCAGCCAAGTGGCCTACCGTGTTAACCACCATCAGGCTGGATTTCCAGCCGCTGGTGCGAAATTTTCTTCTGATCCAGCCGTTTTCGAAGTACCAGTGAGGTAGTTCGCCCTGCAGGCGTTCGACGATTTGATCCTCGGTGTATACAGGGGTGGGTTCGGTCATATCGGTGCTCCTCGGAGAGTTGGGGTGGATGCGGTCGTAGCGCTTTGGCTTGGATGACCCATTGTGACGCTGGGTATGCTACAAGATGTCCACGCTATTCGACAGAGAGTTTACGGTTTGTTTATCATGGTATTGGGTATCCCCGTACAGGGAGTGCTGACCGGTCGCTATGGTCAGCCCGTCTGCCGGGCATATCCTGAATCAAAAACAGACCTTACAGAATCAGGGGCAGCGGGAAATGTGATGAGATGCCGTTGTTTTGGTATGGATTCATCCACTTACTTGCGGATTCCCGGCGGCGGCTCTGGTTACACAGTTGGTTTCAAATAATATGGAAGGATCTATGCAATTACCACTCGAAATCACCTTTAGGGGCGTACCACACTCAGATGCAGTGGAGGCGCGAGTGCGGGAAAAAGCCGCCAAATTGGAGAAATTTTACGACCATATCACCAGTTGTCGGGTGGCTGTTGAGGCAGAGCATCACCATCAACATCAGGGTAATCTCTACAAGGTCAGAATTGACCTGAGTGTTCCTAACAAGCATCTGGTGGTCAGCAAGGATCATCATGACAAGCAGTCGCATGAGGACGTCTATGTCGCCTTGCGGGACGCTTTTGCTGCTGCTACGCGCCAGTTGGAGGAATATGTTCGCATCCAGCGCGGAGAGGTCAAGCAACACCGCTTGCCATCGGTAGAAGACTGACGCGGTATCTGCTGCGGTGGCGGGGTGTGACTCGAAGGTCTGCCCCGTTCAGCAGGTACTTACCCAATGGTTATCAAGGGTTTAGTTTGTTTGGCGTGGGTTTTCCTGCTGCACGATGATAAGGGTTGCGGATGCACGGTCGTGCCAGCTGCGTCCCTGCCTGTCGATCAGTATCCAGAAAAATCCAAGACCTGCTGCTGCCAAGGACAGCATGCCGACCAAACAGCGGGTGAATACCTGGCCCCAGCTGGGAGGGGTTGAGTCATAGGTTACCAGCTTGATGCGCCAGGCCTTCATGCCTAGAGTTTGACCGCCATGACGCCAGAACCAGCCAAAGAAAAGGATGCAGACCAAAACCAAGTAGCCGCTAAACCACCGATCGTGGGCGTCAAAAGCCCTGCCGCCCCTTAGCATCAAGGCCAGCAGAGTGGCGCAGCTGAGAGGTCCTATGAGCAACAGGGCGTCATAGGCAAGTGCTGCCATACGTCTGATCAGGCTGGCAGGATAGAGGTGATCCGCTGGCGCCATAGTGGAATGTTCTTCTCGGAAGTCTGTATCGATACCGAGGTTGAGATCAGTGCCTTGGGTTGGACTGATGGGCGAAAAGGGCACCAAAATACATGGACAGATAAACCAGAATGGTCACCAGTAGGGCTGTCAGAATTACTGGCGGCCGTAGCAATGGCAGGAATAGCAGTAGCGCATAGATGGCAACGAAAGCGCTGGTGTGTACCGGGTGAGATAACATCTCGTCAAAATTGATCTTGAACATGATTTTTCCTGATGACGTGAGCCTTCATATGGTCTTGCCCCAGACCCCTCTTCAATGCGTTCTTCATTCTTGTCGGCGCGCCGCGTAGAGTGAAGTGTATTCAGCCCAAAATCTTAGCATAACTGACCCCGGCATCCTGTCGGCAAATCCCTTCTTTGGCCGGTTGCAATGGTGGATACTGATCCTCTTCTCTGTAATGGCTCTGCTGCTATCGGCCGCAGCTTCCGATTTACCAGCTACGTCGATCTCAACGGAGGGCTGGCGTCTGCAGTGTTCTCCCGCTATTCGCTGCAGGCTGAACCAGGCTGAAGGGGGGAAGCGGCTAGATTATGATTATCCCACCGATATCGGCCTCATCTCTTTTGTAAAAGCGGTCAATGTAGACCTGCCGAAAAGATATGACCTTGTGGTTGAGATGCGTGCTGAAGCGACCGATGCGGATAGCGAGCTCAAGATGAGTGAGACGCGCAGACTGCGAGCCCAAAGACATCACAGCTGAAAAACAGCACCATCAGAGCAACCTGTTCCCGACGACAAATAAACAGTCGCGACTCTGACCGATCCCGTCAGTTCAGAATAGGTATCTGCAGTCGCGCACTTACATCGTAAACCACTAATGCTCTGTACACAGCGTATGTTTCACGGAAAAATTAACATCAACAACGGCCTGAAATGCTGTTGCTTGGATTCCTCAACATTCTACGTTGACGGAAGCTGTAAGAGTTTTGGCTGGTGCGGCTTAACATTCTTCACAGCAAACGCGGGACAGTGCTATCATCCTGTCCGTGATTGAGGGTTTTCTTACCTCGTTTTTTGGTGAGCCCTTCAAACCGCGAATGTGGCGAAATTGGTAGACGCGCTGGATTTAGGTTCCAGTGGGGTGACCCTTGGGAGTTCGATTCTCCCCATTCGCACCAATGGTCTGGAAGAGCCTTCGATCATGTCTTTTCTTCGAGTTGGCGACCTTATTTGAGTGCGACCAGAAGCCTCATTATCACGCTTCTATTGATCTTTCAGCACTGATTGGCCCTTATTGCGGCTCTTGCTTTTCAATCTGTTACCCCCCTTGTTCCTTACTGAATAGAATGCTGAGATGACCGTCTGCACCTCCTGATGTAGAATGAGGAGCGGGAAGAGGGTCGGCATGGGTGGGTGTGTCCCATGATATCCCGATCCGGATTTGAAAGACTGAAAGAGCTGATCGCCTCGTTCGTGTGCTTATTAATACCTACTCATGTTAATGTCATGGGCGTCATGGCTGTTATGACGCGAATTCTTTTTGGACTTTCCTGGCTTTTCGCCTGATTTACAACTTCGGCGTGATATCGTGCCGAGGTAACTCTTTGTTTTTATAATTGTCTGAGGTGACTGCGACATGCAAGTGTCTGTTGAAACAACGTCCGAACTAAGCCGAAAAATGACCATCAGCATTCCTGAGACAAAGGTTGCTGCGCAGGTGGATTCTCGCCTTCAATCATTGGCTGCGAAGGCAAAAATTGATGGTTTCCGGCCGGGCAAGGTACCTCAATCAGTCGTGAGGAAACGTTATGCCCAGCAGGTACGCGAAGAAGTGCTGTCTGACCTGATTCAGTCCAGTTTTTATGAGGCCGTGCGCGACGAAAAAATCAGACCGGCCGGGGCACCCGAGATAAAGGCTCACAAGGCGGATGAGGGTGAAGGTCTTGAGTACGAGGCGACCTTCGAAGTTATGCCCGATTTCGTGCCGATGCCCCTTGAAACGCTAGACGTGAAGCGATTCGTATGCAGTGTTGGTGATGAGGACATCGACGGCATGGTCACTCGTCTCCGTGAGCAGCGGATTCGTTGGAATCCTGTTAACAGGCCATCTGCCTCAGGTGACCGGGTGGTTATTTCATTTGAGGGCTGGTTAGGAGAAGAGAGTTTTACCAACGGTCGTTCTGAAGGTTTTCAGGTCGTCCTGGGCTCTGCCCAGATGATCCCAGGTTTTGAAGATAAATTAACGGGTGTCGAGGTTGGGAGCACACTCAATTTCGAACTGGATTTTCCCGAGGACTACCCGGGAGAAAAGATGGCAGGCCAGATGGGACGTTTCGAAGTTGAAGTCACCGCGATTGAAGAAAGCATCATTCCCGAGCTTGATGAAGCGTTCTTGTCAGCATTCGGTATTGAAGGGGGTGATGTAGGTGCGTTCCGGGCGGATATTCGTGCCAATATGGAACGCGAAATGAGGCGGGCGCTAGGATCCAGAACCAAGAGTTCGGTAATGGATCAGTTGTTTGAGCGTAATATGTTCAGCTTGCCTGGTTCTCTCGTTCAGGATGAACTAAATGAGATCATCAAGCCCTATCAGGAAGCTGCCCGCAAACGTAAGCAACCTCTTGACGAGCAGGCTTTACGCGATCAGATGCAACCCATGGCTCGGCGTCGCGTATCGTTGGCGCTGATTCTCGGCAAATTGATCGATGCCCACAGCGTCACCGTTGACAAGGGGCGTGTAAAGGTAGCCGTTGAGGATCTCGCGTCCAGTTACGAAGACTCCGCAGAAGTGGTTCGTTGGTACTACGCTGATCCCGCCCGTCTGCGCGAGGTTGAAAACATGGTGGTCGAGGATCAGATCGTGGATTTGGTTCTTGAAAAAGCCAAGACCGTCGAGGAGCCAATTTCTTTCCAGTCCTTAATGCTGGCTGCTACCGGCGGGCAGTAAGAAATTCTTCAGAGGTCATTTACCAGGAACGGGAACTTCATGTTTAACAGTCACATGCCAAGAGATAACGCGACTCGTGCGACCGGTCTGGTGCCCATGGTCGTCGAGCAGTCCGCCCGTGGTGAACGGGCTTACGACATTTACTCCCGTTTACTCAAGGAGCGGGTGATTTTCCTGGTTGGTCAGGTCGAAGACTATATGGCTAACCTCGTTATCGCTCAACTCCTCTTTCTTGAGTCGGAAAATCCGGATAAGGATATTCATCTGTATATCAATTCACCCGGAGGTGTGGTCACATCTGGACTGGCGATTTATGACACCATGCAGTTCATAAAGCCGGATGTCAGTACGCTGTGCATTGGTCAGGCCGCCAGCATGGGCGCGTTGTTGCTTGCGGGTGGTGCTGCCGGCAAAAGGTACTCTCTGCCACATTCGCGAGTCATGATTCATCAGCCATTAGGTGGTTTTCAGGGGCAGGCTAGTGATATTGACATCCATGCACGTGAAATTTTGGCGGTACGAGAGCGGCTCAACCGAATCCTCGCGGATCATACCGGACAGCCTATTGAGAGAATTCAGGCTGATACGGATCGCGATAACTTCATGAGCGGAGAAGACGCTGTGAATTATGGTTTGATTGACAAGGTACTTGATCGTCGGGTGACTTGATGGCGAGACTGCTTCAATTTCGCGTTCAAATCAGGATATTTTTTGAGGGGTATGAACATGAGTGAAGACAAGCGGGGAAAGGATACGACTGGCAAGCTGCTTTATTGCTCGTTCTGCGGGAAAAGCCAGCATGAAGTAAGAAAGCTGATTGCCGGCCCTTCGGTCTTTGTCTGTGACGAGTGTGTCGAATTATGTAATGACATCATTCGAGAAGAGCTTCAGGAGAACGTAGCAATAGGTGTCGACAAGCTACCGAAGCCTAAAGAAATCAAGACAGTTTTGGACGAATATGTCATTGGCCAGGAAAAGGCCAAGCGGACGTTGTCTGTCGCCGTCTACAACCACTATAAGCGTCTGCGCGCCCAAGGTGGTGCGCGCAAGAATGATGTAGAACTGGCTAAAAGCAATATCCTGTTAATTGGTCCTACCGGATCTGGTAAGACCCTGATGGCCGAGACGCTAGCTCGTCTGCTAGATGTTCCATTTACCATCGCCGATGCCACAACACTTACTGAAGCCGGCTATGTTGGTGAGGATGTCGAAAACATCATTCAGAAAATACTGCAGAAATGTGATTACGATGTTGAAAAGGCGGAGTCAGGTATCGTCTACATTGATGAGATTGACAAGATTTCTAGAAAATCGGACAACCCTTCGATTACCCGTGACGTATCAGGGGAGGGTGTGCAACAGGCGTTGCTAAAATTGATTGAGGGTACTGTGGCGTCGGTTCCTCCGCAGGGCGGTCGCAAACATCCTCAACAGGAATTCCTGCAAGTTAATACGGCTAACATTCTCTTCATTTGCGGAGGTGCCTTTGCCGGTCTGGACAAGGTCATCCAAGCCCGCTCGGAGAAGGGTGGCATTGGTTTTTCCGCAGAGGTGAAAAGCAAGGACGACAGCCGCAATGTCGGCGAAGTCCTGAGTGAAGTAGAGGCTGAGGACCTTATCAAGTATGGCTTGATACCTGAATTTGTCGGCCGTCTGCCAGTTTTGGCTACCCTGGAGGAACTCAACGAGGATGCTCTGGTGAGGATTCTGAACGAGCCCAAGAACGCTTTGGTCAAGCAGTACAAGAAACTGTTTGAAATGGAGGGCTGTGAGCTGGAATTTCGCGAAGAGGCTCTCCGGGTGATAGCCCGCAAGGCTATGGAACGCAAGACGGGGGCCCGAGGACTTCGGACGATTCTTGAGCATACGCTGCTAGATACGATGTACGAACTGCCGTCAGCCGAAAATATCAGCAAGGTTGTTATTGATGACAAGGTAATCAACGGTGAGACCGAGCCTTTCATCGTCTACGAAACCGAGGAGAAACAGCGGGTAGCCGCAGACTAGAGCAAAATCAGGCGACTTCTTGAGCCAAAAGCCCGCTAATGCGGGCTTTCTTGCTTGTATATGGGGGGCAGACACTTGTTTTAGCCGGCAAGCGCCCCTACTGTAACAATGTATTTTCTTTACCTCACTGTCATGGTTTCCATATGGACAACAACACTCCAGACCTTTTGAAGCCGGAAAAACTCATTCCCGTGCTTCCCCTTCGCGATGTGGTCGTGTATCCCCACATGGTTATTCCTCTGTTCGTGGGCAGGGAAAAATCCATATCCGCGCTGGATAGCGCCATGAGGGAAAGCAAACAGGTTCTCTTGGTGGCCCAGCGTGAAGCCGAGGTCGATGATCCCGGTTTTGATGATCTTTATCGCGTAGGCACTCTCTCCAACATCCTACAACTATTGAAGTTGCCGGATGGTACGGTGAAGGTGCTGGTCGAGGGGGCGGAGCGCAGTAGAGTTCTTGATTTCCGTCTAGACGACGATGGGTTGCTGGCATCGGTGTCGCCCTTGACTGACGAACCGATCCTGGATGAGCAGGAGATGGATGTTCTGGTTCGCACCGTTATAAGTACCTTCGATCAGTACGTGAAACTGAATAAGCGTATTCCACCTGAAGTACTGAACTCACTAGCTGGTATTGATGATCCCAGCCGTCTGGCAGACACGATTGCCGCGCATATGACCATCAAAATTGATGATAAGCAGACGGTGCTTGAGGCTCCCCAGATCAGTACTCGTCTTGAGCGGCTGATGACCTTGATGGAGGGGGAGGTCGATATGCTTGAGATGGAAAAGCGCATACGGGGCCGCGTTAAGCAGCAAATGGAGAAGAACCAGCGCGAGTACTATTTGAATGAACAAATGAAGGCCATTCAGAAGGAATTGGGCGATATGGAGGATGCGCCAAACGAAATGGAGGAAATGGCGAGGAAGATTCTGAAGTCGGGCATGCCGGAAGATGCCAAAACCAAGGCTGAGGCTGAGCTCAATAAACTCAAGCAAATGTCCCCGATGTCTGCAGAGGCAACCGTCGTCCGCAACTACATAGACTGGATGGTTGGTATGCCATGGAAAAAACGTTCCAAGGTTAATAATGATCTATCCCATGCAGAAGAAATTCTTGAGGCCGAACATTACGGACTGGAAAAGGTAAAGGAAAGGATACTAGAGTATTTGGCGGTTCAGCAGCGAGTGAAGAAACTCAAGGGACCTATACTCTGCTTGGTGGGTCCCCCCGGTGTGGGTAAGACTTCCTTGGGGCAATCCATTGCGAGGGCAACCAATCGTAAGTATGTACGCATGGCCCTGGGTGGCGTTAGGGACGAAGCTGAGATTAGGGGGCACCGGCGTACTTACATCGGATCTATGCCTGGCAAGGTGCTGCAGAATCTGTCTAAGGTCAAAACCCGCAATCCCATGTTCATGCTTGATGAAATCGACAAGATGGCCATGGACTTTCGTGGGGACCCCGCATCTGCTCTCTTAGAGGTGCTGGAC
>JBILXN010000130.1:0-7022 GCA_044378425.1 Methylococcaceae bacterium | reverse complement strand
GACGATAGCGCTCAGCGCCGGCTGTCCCGGCTCAACCAGTATCCGCGCAATCTCATCGGCATCAACGACTGCAACACCTCTGGCCGCAAACAGATTGGCCACTGTACTCTTGCCACAGCCTATGCCACCGGTCAGTCCAACTTTCAGCATTTTTTAATCTACCACCAGCATGGCCATATAGGCCGCATTCAAGGCATCCCCCCAGAGCAGGGTTATCCAGCCCGCAAGTGCCAGATACGGGCCAAAGGGAATCGGCGCACGGTGGTCGCGGTGCCCCTGCACGATCATCAGGCCACCTATGATGGCACCCGCCACAGAGGACATCACCAGAATCAGCGGCAGCATGGTCCACCCCTGCCAGGCCCCCAGCAAAGCCAGCAGCTTGAAGTCGCCATACCCCATGCCCGCTCGCCCAGTGAGCAGGCGAAACAATTGGAACACCAGCCACAGCACCAGATACCCGCTTACCGCACCGAGGATGCTGGTGGGGCTATCGACATACAGATTAAAAACGCTCAGCAGCAAGCCCAACCATAATAGCGGCAGGGTAATGGCGTCGGGCAGCAACTGCCGGTCGATATCAATAAAACCAAGAGCAATCAAACCCCAGCTTAATACGAGTCCAGCCAAGGTATGCAGGCTCAGGCCAAAATGCCAGGCGACAGCGGCGGAAACCGCCGCGGTGAGTAACTCCACCATAGGATAACGGAGGGGAATCGGGGCGGCACAAGCAGAGCAGCGGCCTCTCAGGGCCATGAAACTGAGTAGCGGGATATTCTCGAGCGCACCAATGGCCTTGCCGCAGGCGGGACAACAGGATCGGGGGACAGCCAGATTGAAAATCACATCACCGCT
The DNA here is from genome assembly GCA_044378425.1 of Methylococcaceae bacterium. Taxonomy (GTDB): domain Bacteria; phylum Pseudomonadota; class Gammaproteobacteria; order Methylococcales; family Methylococcaceae; genus UBA6136. The sequence goes on along the minus strand of JBILXN010000130.1, from coordinate 6,167 downwards.
GGCGTCTGGCTCTTGCCCGAGAAACAGGGCTGAATCTCGGCGCCACTCACGGTCGAGCATTATTGGCAGACGATGAATCACTACGTTCAAGAAACTGCCCACCATAAGACCCAGACAACCAATCATGATGGGAAAGCTCAGCGGCGATCCGTAAAAAAAGTCAATCATACTGCCACCCCATCACACCACAGATCCGAGTTTGAAAATTGGCAGATACATGGCGACGACAAGACCCCCCACCACAATACCCAGTATCGCCATGATCATTGGCTCGATGAGGCTACTGAGAGAATCGACCGCGTTGTCGACTTCTTCCTCGTAAAATTCGGCGACCTTCTCGAGCATACTGTCCAGAGATCCCGACTCCTCGCCGATCGCCACCATCTGCACCACCATGTTGGGAAACAATCCGGCATCCCGCATCGATGACTGCAACTGAGTACCGGTGGAAACCTCCTCCCGCATCGCCAGAACCGCAGAGGCATAGACGTAGTTTCCGGTCGCGCCCGCCACCGACAGCAAGGCATCAACGAGCGGAACACCCGCTGCCGACATGGTCGCCAGCGTCCTCGCAAAGCGCGAGATGGCCGCCTTATGGATGATCGGTCCTACCTTGGGTATCTGAAGTACAAGCCGATCCAGGCCATGATTGAAAGCCTCCGATTTGCGCTTGAACTGAACAAAGACGTAGATCGCAAGGATGAATTGACCGAGAGCCAGATACCACCACGCCTGAACAAATTTTGAAAGGTCGATGACGAGCCGGGTAAAGGCTGGCAGGTCAGCACCGAACCCCTTGAACAAGTCTTCAAATTGGGGCACTACGAAGATCAACAGAATGGCGGTCACCAGCACGGCAATCACAAGAACGGCGGCCGGATACGTCAGAGCCTTTCTGATTTTTCCCTTGATAGACTCGGTTTTTTCCTTGTAGTCCGCGATTTTATGCAACAGGGTTTCGAGAACGCCCGCCTGCTCACCTGCCCGCACCAGATTACAGAATAGCGCGTCGAAGTAGGCGGGATGGCGACCCAGTGACTCCGCCAGCGGGTTCCCGCCCTCTACGTCGGCCTTTATTCTGAGCAGCAAATCCTGCATCGAAGGGTTCTCGTGGCCTCGACCGACGATATCAAACGCCTGTACCAGCGGTACGCCTGCCGACAGCATGGTTGCCAGTTGCCGGCTGAACAGGGCAATCTCCTTGGGCGTGATTTTTTGCTGCCGCGGTGTAAACAACGCCCGAGGCTTTTTCCGTATCTTGCTAAGGCGGATGCCCTGACGCCTTAATTCGGCACGGGCAACCAGTTCGGTCCTGGCAGCCAGCTCACCCTTGGCTTTCTGATTGCGCTGATCGGTTCCTTCCCAGAGGAACCAAACCAAGGCTTCCTTTTCCCGAGCCACGGCCGCTACTCCCGTGTGACCCGGTCAATCTCAGCCAGGCTGGTGATCCCTGCCCTGACTTTGGCCAAACCAGATGACCTGAGGTCGGCTATCCCCTCGGCTTTTGCCTGTTCTGCAATCCGCATTACGCTGGCACCCTCCAGAATAATCTGGTTCATGGGTTCAGATATCGGCATGACCTGATAGATCCCGACCCGACCGCGGTAGCCTTTAACGCAGCGTTCACACTCGCCAGGACCATATACCACGAACTGACCCAGATCCTGCTGCTGGAATCCGGCTTGGAGCAAGGCTTCGGGCGGCATGTCCAGCGGCTGCTTGCAAAATTCGCAGAGTCGGCGCGCGAGACGCTGCGCCATAATCAGCAATACGGCCGAGGCAATGTTGAAGGGTGGAATCCCCATTTGCATCAGACGATTGAGCGTTTGCGGGGCATCGTTGGTATGCAGGGTGGATAACACCATATGACCGGTTTGTGCGGCCTTGACGGCAATTTCAGCGGTCTCGAGATCACGAATCTCGCCCACCATGATCACGTCCGGATCCTGTCGCAGGAAGGCTCTGAGCGCCTCGGCAAAAGTCAGACCCGTTTTGGTGTTAACGTTGACCTGATTGATGCCGGGCACCGTAATTTCAACCGGATCTTCAACGGTGGAAATGTTGCGGTCGCTGGTATTCAGGGCGTTGAGTCCTGTATAGAGCGTTACGGTCTTGCCGCTTCCAGTCGGGCCGGTCACCAGAATCATCCCGTAAGGCTTGTTCAGCGCATCCAGAAAGTTTTTGCGCTGATCACGCTCAAACCCTAGTTTCTCAATGCCGAGTTGGGCCGAAGCAGGATCAAGTATCCGCAGTACGATTTTTTCGCCGTACAAGGTCGGACAGGTATTGACTCGGAAATCTATCGAGCGGGTGCGGGACAGTTCGAGTTTAATGCGACCGTCCTGCGGTACCCGTCGCTCAGCAATATCCATGCGTGACATGACCTTGAGTCGCGCCGCAATACGTCCCGCGAGATTGACCGGTGGGTTGGCGATTTCATGCAGCATCCCATCATGCCGATAACGTATTCGGAAGTCCTTTTCGTAGGGTTCAAAATGAATGTCCGAGGCGCCCTTTTTGATAGCATCCAACAAGATCTTGTTGACGAAACGAACCACAGGCGCATCTTCCGTATCGCCAGGAGTGCCATCGGCAACGGCTTTCCCGGGATCAGCCACCGATAAATTAATGGTGTCGAGATTGACGTCCAGAAGATCCTTGAAAGCGGAGTCGGCGGCCTCAAGCAGAGCCTCGATAGACTTGGCCAGTTTGTCCTCTTCGACCAGAACGACTTCGACGCTCAAACCTGTATGAAACTTGATTTCCTCGAATGACTGATGCGATGTCGGATCGGCAACCGCCAGAAACAGGCGATTACCGCGCTGCAAAAGGGGGAGTACATGATGTTTTTGAACCAGTTTCTCGCTAACGGTCCCGATCAGATTCCCATCCAGAACGAAGGCAGTGAGATCCAGTAGTGGAACCCCAAAATCCAGAGAGATCCTTTCGGCAATCCTCCGGCTGGAGAGGAGACCGCTCGCCACCAGATAGCTCACTGGCGGCACCCCCTTTCGGCCCGATTCATCCACGCACGACTGCGCCAATTGCTCAGTCAGCAGACCATGCTTGACCAGACATTTCAGCAGCCCCGGTAATATCGGCGCAACGCTAGTCATGGGCAGGCCAAGACCTGCGGCTGATCATCTCCGAAACGTCGCGTCACTACAGCGCCCGAATTTTGTCGACCTGGGCCAATAGTTCGGCCACAGAGGCCCTTAGATCCTGCAACCGGGCCTGTTCCTTTTCGACTACCTGCGCCGGAGCCTTGGCAAGAAACGACGCATCGCCCAACTTACCCTCAAGTCTGGGCAGCTCCTTTGTCAGACGTTGAATTTCACGGTCCAGACGCGCCAGTTCCGCGTGCTTGTCGATCAGGCCCGCCATTGGAATCAGCACCTTCATGTCGCCGACCAGCGCAATCGCCGACTCTGGTGCCGCCTCGCCTTCTGCCAACCAGCGAATACTCTCAACACGGCCGATCTTGTGGATGTACTCGGCATTAGCCGCCACACAGTCGTGGTCATGACGAGAGCCGTTATCAAGCAGGATGGGCAAGGGCTTACCGGGAGCAATATTCATTTCGCCGCGAATACGGCGGATCCCCAGCAACACACTCATGACCCAGGCCATTTCCTGCTCAGCCGCCGCATCATTACCTTGCGGATTCGGAACCGGGTAAGGCTGCTGCATCAGGGTAGGCCCAGACTTCCCGGCCAGCACAGCCACCCGCTGCCAGATCTCTTCGGTGATGTAAGGCATGATCGGGTGAGTCAGCCGCAACACTGTCTCCAGCACTTCAACCAGCGTCTTTCGGGTACCCCGCTGCTGAGCCGCATCGTCGGACTGCAGGCTCACCTTGGCTAACTCAAGATACCAGTCACAGTATTCGTTCCAGATGAACTCATAGATGGCGCGGGCAGCGAGATCGAAGCGGAATTCTTCGACGACGGACAAGGTCTGGACGACGGCATGATTCAGCCGTGCCCTGATCCAGCGGTCAGGCAGGCTGTAGACCGTCTCGCCGCTGATGCCGGTGTCCTGACCCTCAGTGTTCATCAGCACGTAGCGAGCGGCATTCCACAGCTTGTTGCAGAAATTACGATAGCCCTCGACCCGCCCCATATCGAACTTGATGTCACGACCGGTCGAGGCCAACGAGGCGAACGTGAACCGCAGAGCATCACACCCGTATGATGCAATGCCTTCTGGAAACTCTTTGCGGGTACGCTTCTCAATCTTTTCTGCCATCTGAGGCTGCATAAGGCCCGCAGTGCGTTTGGCGACCAACTGATCAAGACTTATGCCATCAATGATATCGAGGGGATCCAGCACATTGCCCTTGGACTTGGACATTTTCTGGCCTTCAGCATCGCGCACCAGGCCGTGGACATACACCGTCTTGAAGGGGATTTGCGGGCTGCCATCGGGGTGCTTCATGAAATGCATGGTCATCATGACCATGCGCGCCACCCAGAAAAAGATGATGTCGAAACCGGTGACCAAGACATCGGTGGGATGGAAAATTTTCAGTTCCGCAGTTTGTTCCGGCCAACCCAGCGTCGAGAAGGTCCACAACGCCGACGAGAACCAGGTATCAAGGACATCATCATCCTGTAGCAAGGCCAGACCCGGCTCCAGGCCGTACTTTTCTCTGACTTCGGCTTCAGTTCGACCGACGTAGACCTTGCCGTGGCTGTCATACCAGGCCGGAATACGATGGCCCCACCAGAGCTGGCGGGAAATACACCAGTCCTGAATATCACGCATCCACGAGAAATAGAGATTCTCATACTGCTGGGGGACAAAGCGGATGCGGCCATCCTCGACCGCTTCAATAGCGGGCTTGGCGAGCGTTTTAGCATCAACGTACCACTGATCGGTCAACCAGGGCTCAATAACGGCACCGGAGCGGTCGCCGCGCGGCACTTTCAAGGTATGGGGTTCGATCGTCTCCAGCAGGCCCAGGGCCTCAAATTCGGCAACAATCGCCTTGCGCGCCTCAAATCGATCCAGTCCGGCATAGACTGCGGGTGCTTTTTCACCGTGCAGTGCGGCATACCCTTCGAAGGTCAGGACGGTAAACTCGTGGAGGATGCAGGCATCGCGGTCCAGTACGTTGATCAATGGCAAGTGATGCCGTTTGCCAACCTCGTAGTCGTTGAAGTCATGAGCAGGCGTAATCTTGACACATCCGGTACCAAAAGCTGGATCGACATACTCATCGGCAATGATGGGAATCTCGCGGCCTGCAACCGGCAGTCGTATGGTCTTGCCGACCAGATGCCGGTAACGCTCGTCCTCTGGGTGCACCGCGACGGCGGTATCGCCCAGCATGGTTTCAGGTCGGGTAGTCGCTACCACAAGATGTCCGCTACCGTCCGCCAAAGGATAGCGAAAATGCCAGAGACTGCCTTTTTCCTCCTCGCTTTGCACCTCAAGGTCGGAAATGGCGGTATGCAGTTTCGGATCCCAGTTAACCAGGCGCTTGCCACGGTAAATAAGGCCTTCGTCATAAAGCCTGACGAAGGCTTCCTGCACCGCACGCGACAGGCCTTCATCCATGGTGAAGCGTTCCCGCGACCAATCAACCGATGACCCCAGGCGCCGCAACTGGCGGGTAATGGTGCCCCCCGATTCGCCTTTCCACTCCCAGACCTTGTCCAGAAACCTCTCGCGTCCGAGGTCGTGGCGGGTCACGCCGTCGGCAGCCAGTTTGCGTTCAACCACCATTTGGGTGGCGATGCCGGCATGGTCAGTGCCTACCTGCCAGAGGGTATTACAGCCCTGCATGCGCCGAAAACGGATCAGGGCATCCATGATGGTATTGTTGAATCCGTGCCCCATGTGCAGGCTGCCCGTTACATTGGGTGGCGGAATCATGATGCAGTAGGAATCGCCCAGACCTGACGGGGCAAAGTAGCCGCGATTTTCCCAGGTGTCGTACCAGCGCTGTTCTATGGCTTGGGGTTCGTAGGTCTTGTCCATGTTGGCTAGGGTAAGGGCCGGCTTTAGAGTGTCCGGCGGTGTGTTAAATGATGCGGCGTTGACTGAACCCGGCTGTGCCGGGATCAGTCGCCTGGGTCCAGTGGGTGGGTATACAAACTATGCCCCAACGCCTGATAACGTTTGTAGCGCTGACGTCCAGCGACCTTGACGGTCTCGTCCTG
>JBILXN010000209.1:0-3921 GCA_044378425.1 Methylococcaceae bacterium | reverse complement strand
TCAACGGGTCTGATGGAGATCGTGTGCAAACGCGGCAATCTAATGAAGGCCTATGAGCGAGTGGTCAGGAACAAAGGGGCGGCAGATGTTGATGGCATCGGTGTCCATGAGTTCAATGCGCACTTGCAACAACACTGACCATCGACAAAGGCCGCCTGATGGCGGGGCCTACGTCCCCAACACTGTCTGCCGAGTAGATATTTACAAGCCACAAGGCGAGACTAGAATGCTCGGTATACCAACGCTGACGGATTGGCTGATCCAGCAAGCGTTACATCAGACTCGCTCCCCTCTTTGAGCCGACCTTTTCGGACTCGAGCTACGGTGTTCGTCCGGGAAAAAGTCTACTCACGCCTCACACACAGAAATTCTGACACCCCCACATAGGTGTGAGAGGGCGGCGGGAGTAATCCCGCCCCTACTCGATTCAGTTAGCCGGAAACGTAGCGACTACGATCTAACGCCCCTTATTTGATCTCTCTGTCCCCCAGTGGGGCTATTTTCAGCAGCAGCAGCATGCCGGGAATAGCGGCCAGAAAGCAGACCCAGAAAAAACGCTCCCACCCTAGGGCATCAAACTGTAACAGCGTAAATTCGCCGATTTTCAAATTACCACCTTCCACCAGAAAGCCAGTTAAGGCATTGGCTACGGTTCTGGGCGTCGCGGCTAGGCTGGTAAAGAGAGCAAATTGGGTGGCGGCATAAGCGGGATGGGTTGTCTGTGCGGTGAAGGCTACAAACGCGGCCGTGCCGAGCCCGACCCCAAAGGACTCTGCAGCAATCACACTGGCAAGACCAGTTATGGTGTGTTCCGCCGTTGCGAGCCAGGCGAAACCCAGAATGACCAGTGCTTGTAAGATACCGAAAAGCCAGAGGGCTCTATTAAGGCCTAGCCCGACCATCCAGATACCACCGAAAATCCCGCCAATGACATTGGGCCAAAGGCCAGCGTTTTTGGCGATCATTCCGATTTCTGTCTTGCTATAGCCAAGATCCAGATAAAACGGCGTGGCCAGTGATGTTGCCATGCTGTCCCCGAGTTTGTAGAAAAAGATAAAAGCCAGAACGGTGAGCGCACTGCTCCAGCCTTTGCGTCCGACGAATTCAGCAAAGGGCTCCACTACGGCCTCACGCAGGGTTCGGGGGGTTGCAGTGATGGCGGGTTCGGCAACCATCAGGGTCATGATGAGTCCTGGCATCATGAATAGGGCGGTGATGGTGAATACCCATTGCCAGGATATGTGATCGGCCAGAATCAGTGATAGAGCACCGGGTATGAGTCCAGCGATTTTGTAGGCATTAACATGGACAACATTTCCGATGCCTTGTTCTTCATCCCTCAGCAGTTCCCGCCGATAAGCGTCAATGGCGACGTCCTGAGTGGCGGAGAAAAAGGCCACCATAAACGCAAGGGTGCTGATGCTGGTAAGGTCTGACTGTGGTGAGAGCCAACCGAACAGGGGAAGGGTAAACAGCAGGGCCATTTGGCTGACCAGCATCCACGACCGTCGGCGACCCAGGCGTAACCCATAACGATCACATAGCGGGGCCCAGGCAAATTTCCAGATATAGGGGAGTTGAACCAGTGCCAGCAGACCGATAGCCTTCAGTTCGACGCCGTTTTCGCGTAGCCAGGCCGATAGCAAACTAATAAGAACAAATAGCGGCAAGCCCGAAGAGAAGCCGGTCAATAGGCAGAGTAAAATCCGTTTGTTTAGCAATTTTTCAAGCCGGGAAAGGGTAGTCATAATCTATCGTAAGGGGTGCGTGGTCAGAAAAGCGGTTATCCCGATAGATTGACCCGCTGATAAGGGCAGCCCGCAGGCTCGGACTGACGACCTGGTAGTCGATGCGCCAGCCGACATTGTTGGCCCAGGCCTGTCCTCGGTTTGACCACCATGTGTATTCCGTGACCTCGGGATAAAGGGCTCGAAAGGCATCAATCCATCCATCTGTAATCAATACCGTATCCAGCCATGATCGCTCCTCGGGCAGGAAACCTGAGTTTTTCTGATTCGACTTCCAGTTTTTGAGGTCTATGGGTTTATGAGCGATGTTCCAGTCGCCGCAAAAAATGTAGTCCCGCTCAGAAGATGCACATTCGCGTAAATGCGGTAGAAAACGTTCGAGAAAGTCGAATTTGACCGATTGCCGTTGCTCGCTGGATGAACCTGAAGGAATGTAAAGCGAAACGATGCTCAGTCTTCCAAACCGTAATTCAAGGTAGCGACCTTCAGCATCCATATCTGGCCAGCCCAAGCCTTCGATGACAGTGTCGGGTTTCTGACGAGTATAGATAGCAACGCCGCTGTATCCTTTTTTTTCGGCGTCATGGTAGTAGCCATGGTGTGATATGGGCCAGAAATGTGGCTCTACCAGTTGTTGGCGATGCGCTTTTGTTTCTTGTATGCAGAGAATATCGGTGTTCTGCTGGGCCATCCAATCGAAGAGTCCTTTACGACTAGCCGAGCGGATGCCATTGGCGTTGAGAGTAATAATGCGCATGGCGTCGAAGTCGTGTGCAGTTTGTAATTAGTGAGGTTAGGCACTCGCCGCTGTGATGGCAGGGCAGATAATGCTAGCGGTGCAACCAATCATCGCAATAAAAGCCGGATGGGTTGCTTAAACAGGGCTTGATAGGTAACATGAAGAGTTTAGTGGATTGACCCGATAGCCCCTTGGAGACGCATTATGAAGCCCGAAACGCACCCAGCCTATGAGGCAGTAACTGTAAGTTGCAGTTGTGGTAACACCTTCGAAACCAAGTCAACCTTGGGCAAAGATCTCAATATAGAGGTGTGTGCCGCCTGCCACCCATTCTATACGGGTAAGCAGAGAGTCGTCGATACAGCTGGCCGTGTAGATAAGTTCCGCCGCCGGTACGGTCGCGCCTGAGTCGATCGGGTTGCCGGACCTAGTTGCTGGCAACCCGAACCCAATGCGACATATCCCGTGTCGCCTTCCTCATTTCTCTTACGGTGTCTGGGCCTGTTTATAAAGCCCCCTAGGGTTTTAGAAGAGAGACTCGACTGATCTACCACCTGAAGTGGGCCGGTTCTGTCCCGAATCACGGGCACCGCCGTCATCATTGGGGGTATCTCGCCGTTTCCTGTGCTTGACCAATTCGCTGTCATCAATAGACTTGCTACCCTTCTCTGGCAGGAACTCATATTCTGAAGCGGTCGTGTCCTTGGTGTTTTGGATTTTGACCGGCTTGATACTGACCCCGATGGGTAGTGGGAAACTGTATTCGGGTACGTTTTCCAATGCTACTTTCATGAATTTGATCCACATGGGGAGAGCTAATTCTCCTCCCATCTGACCTCGACCAAGCGATTTGTAGGTGTCGAAACCAAACCAGGTGATTGTGACCAGGTCGGGTGTGTAGCCGTTGAACCAGGCGTCATGAAAATCATTGGTTGTACCTGTTTTGCCGGCAATGTCAGAGCGGCCGAGGCTAAGCGCCTTCCTGGCTGTGCCTTTTCGGACCACATCCTGCAACATCGAATTCATCATGAAGTGGACTTTGGGTGACATGATCCGCTTGGCGGTACCCTCGGTTGTTTGTCCTGTGTCCTCGCACTCCACGCAGGCGTTTGGCGGGTTAGCCTGATATATCAGCCTGCCATTGTAGGATTCCACGCTGGCAATGAAGTAGGGATCGACCCTGAAACCGCCATTAGCAAAAACCGCATACATCTGGGCCATGCGCAAAGGGCTGGCGGATCCGCTCCCCAGAGCAAGCGGAAGAACTCTGGGGAGTTCGTCTTTTTCAAAACCAAAGTCTCGGGCCAGTTTGATGGCCTTGTCTATACCTACTTTCTGTAAAAGTTTCACAGCCACTACGTTGCGTGAGTACATTAGTGCGTTGCGTAGGGGCGTGGGTCCATAGTAGCGGTTTGATGCATTTTGCGGATGCCA
>JBILXN010000240.1:0-3100 GCA_044378425.1 Methylococcaceae bacterium | reverse complement strand
CAGCCTCCAACGCTTACCGGAGCATCATTGACGATGCTGGAAGGGGTCATGCCCTGTTCCAGAGCTGCGGTGTACACGATTGGCTTGAAGCCAGATCCGGGTTGACGTTTGGCCTGAACAGCGCGATTAAATTTGCTGTACTTGAAGTCGTAACCACCAGCGATAGCCACCACCGCGCCATCCTTGGGATTCAGTGAAACCATGGCGGCACCGACCTCGGGTATCTGAGTCAACTTCCAGTGATCGTTCTCATTCCTGAGCCGAATCACATCGCCCACCTTGAGGGGCTTGTTACCCGCACCTTCATCTTTGCCATCTCTTTTGCCAGTAAGATAGCGATTGGCCCAACTCAAATCATTGGCCGTCAGCGTCAGATGCTTCTCGTTGCCCATGTAGACGTCGGCTGCACCATTTTTCAGTGTCAGTATCAAGCCAGGTTCGGTAAGGCCAATTTTTCCAAAGGTTGCCAGTTGTTGATCCCACTCTTTTGCCGTTTTGAACGTTTTGAGATTCACACGCTCGCGGATGGCGCGAAAACGACGGCGTTCGTCAAAATCATGCAGGCTCGTTCTGAGTGTGTCTTCAGCCAGTAATTGCAGTTTCGAGTCGATGGTGGTGCGAACCTGATAGCCGTTGTTATAGGCGTCTTCCCCATACTGGTCATACATCTGATTGCGAACAATTTCGGCAACATACGGTAAATCAACCTGGAGATTGCGTTCATGCAGTGCTGCAGTATTGGGTGTAGCCAAGGCTTGATCGTGCGCCGCCTGGTCGATAAAGCCCAGAGCAAGCATTCTGTCCAGAATGTAGTTGCGGCGGATCATGGCCCGATCGGGATTGACGATGGGATTGAAGGTAGAGGGTGCCTTGGGCAGGCCTGCTACCGTTGCCATTTCCGCAAGGTCGAGCTGATCAACTGTTTTGTTGTAATAGACTTCGGCAGCTGCGCTGATGCCGTAGGCATGATTTCCGAGATAAATTTTGTTCAGATACAGTTCGAGTATCTGGTCCTTGGGGAGCTCCGACTCAATCTTCATCGCCAGCATGATTTCGCGAACCTTTCGCAAATAGGTCTTTTCATTGCTAAGGAAAAAATTGCGGGCAACCTGCATGGTGATGGTACTACCACCCTGTTTTTTCTCACCGGTGCGTAACAATGAGACTGACGCTCTTAACAGTCCCTGGTAGTCAAATCCGGGATGTTCATAGAAGCGGTTATCCTCGGCGGCAAGAAAAGCCTGTACGGCTTTCTTGGGTATGGCGTTGAGCGACATCGGATAGCGAATTTGCTCACCAAATTGGCCTATCAGCAAGCCGTCCTTGCTGTAGATCTTCATGGGACTCTGGTAGCGAATATCCTTGAGTATTGCAAGATCGGGCAGTTCGGCCTGCAAATGCAGGTAAATGCCGAAAATGATCAGCCCCAGGGTCATGAGGCCTGCGGTAAGTCCTACCAGTAGCCGGGTTATGAAGCTCATGGATGATCCAACTGCAGTGCGGCGATGTTTGGAGCGGGTCCGGGACACGTCAAGAAAAGGATGAATTGTGTGGCGAGACGGTATAGGTCCGGCCCAGATTGTCTCAGCAAGTCGACCCGGTTGAGTGGTCTCCCGAGGTTCCTGTCTGAATGAATGTTATACGGTGCTGCTGTTACTATACTACATCCGGAAATTTTGCTGGATCGTGCATTCTGCCCGGCTCTCATGGCAAATCGGATTCATCAGTAGCGCTATCGGCTAACCATGTTTTCACTCGCACCCAAGAAACCAGTTTTGCTGGGCATCGATATTAGCAACACGTCGGTCAAGGTCGTGGAACTTGCCTCGGTTGGGACCGGTTTAGATGTGCGGGGCTACGCTGTGACAGCCATCCCTCCTGTGGATGCGGGAAGTGAGACTAAAAACGACTCCCGCATCGAAGTGATTGGCAACGCCGTTCGTAAGGCTGTAAAGCAATCGGGTACTCGATTGACCCGCGCTGCCGCTGCCGTGTCAGGTTCTTCCGTGATTTCCCGCACCCTTCAGGTTTCTTCAGCCTTGAATGAAGACGAAATCGAAGCACAGATTGAGCTGGATGCCGAACAGTACATTCCCTATCCACTCGATGAGGTGAGTTTTGACTTCAGTATCCAGGGACTATCGTCGCACCCCGGTATGATTGATGTTTTGGTGGTCGCATCCCGCAAGGCGTTTGTAGAAGATCGTGCCGCAGGGCTTGAGTGGGCCGGGCTTAAAGCCGAGATCATTGATGTCGATTCATTTGCCATGGAGGCTGCCTATACGCGCACCCTGAGCAAGGCAAGCGATCATTCCACTGACGGGTATGCCATCATCGATATTGGCGCAATGGCTACCACACTTAATGTCGTTAATAGGCGGCAGGTGGTATTCACCCGTGAACAGGGTATTGGGGGGCAGCAATTGACCGAGGAGATTCAGCGGCGCTTTGGCCTATCCTTCGAAGATGCAGAGCGCGCTAAAAAATATGGGGGAATGCCGGGCCAGTATGAAGACGAGGTGCTCCGGCCGTTTGTCGCTTTGCTGGGGCAGCAGATCAGTCGTTCGCTCCAATTCTACAGATCCTCCCAGCCCCAATCTGCCCTTCATCATCTTGTTTTGGCGGGCGGTTGTGCCGGCCTGCCTGGCCTTGAAACTGTCTTGCAGGAAACCGAAGGTGCTCAAATCACCATAGCAAATCCCTTTCTCAATATGTCCATCGCTGCGAGGCTGAGCCGGCAGAATCTGGCCAAGGACGCGCCGTCATTGTTGACGGCAACCGGGCTGGCATTGCGCAGTTTCGAATAAACCGATGGGCATTAATCTGCTTCCCTGGCGATCGGCGCGGCGGAAACGCCAGCAACGGCAGTTCATTCTGACCCTTGGCGGCATGCTAGGCGTCACCTTGCTCGTCATGGTCGTGGTGCACATCAATATTGCCCAGCGCATTGCTCATCAGGAACAGCGTAACCAGTTTTTGACCAGCGAGTTGGCGGTGATGGATCAGAAGATAAAGGAGATCCAGGATCTTGAGAAAAAGAAAAAAAATCTGATCGCGCGCATGGATGTCATCCAGACTTTGCAGAGCAGCCGGCCGGACA
>JBILXN010000129.1:0-7052 GCA_044378425.1 Methylococcaceae bacterium | reverse complement strand
AAATCTTGCCAAATCCATACCGCGCCAGTTTGGTGCTGTGGCGTGAGTCACTGGTTGGTTGGTACTGACGCGGCGATCACGTACATTAGCTGTCAATGATGTCGAGTCGTGAGCCTTATCCCATGCCATTTATGAGTTCCATCGCCGAACCAAACGGCGGATTCCGATCCGTTGGCACAGCCCTTTTTTCCTGGGTGAGAGCCTTGATTCGGGCTATTCGCGTCGAAGGTCTGGACTATCGTGCGACCAGTCTGGCCTACACCACACTCTTGTCGATCGTGCCGGGCCTCGCGCTGTGCTTCTCTCTGCTCAAGACATTCGGCGTCAACAAACAGTTGGAGCCTTTCCTGCAGCAGGTACTTTCACCCTTAGGCGACAAGGCTCCAATCCTTGCTGACAAGATTCTCGACTTCGTGGCGCGCGTCAATATAGGTGTGTTGAGTTTCATGGGCTTAGTGGCGCTGATCTACATCGTTATCTCCATGCTGAGTAAGATAGAAACGGCCTTTAATCACATCTGGCGTATTACTCAGCCCAGGAGTCTTATGCGGCGGGCGGGCGATTACATTAGCGTAGCGCTACTGGGGCCAGTGTTGATGTTTTCGGCCATGGGAGTGACCACTTCCTTGCCTGGCGCCTCGGCTGTTCGCAGACTGGTGGCGTATGAACCGTTTGGAATAGTGTTTTTTCTTGCCGGCAAGTTGCTGTCATTAGTGTTGATCGTCGCGGCATTCAGTTTTGTGTATCTCTACATTCCAAATACTCGTGTGCCTTGGCGGGCGGCCCTGTTTGGCGGGACGGTCGGTGGCCTTGGCTGGAAATTGGCGGGGTTCCTGTTTGCCCATTTTGTTTCCGGTTCAGCAAACTATCATGCCCTGTATTCCAGTTTGGTGATCGTTGTTTTGTTCATGATCTGGCTGGACTTGTCCTGGCTGATTCTGCTGATGGGGGGACAGGCGGCCATGTATTTTCAGCACCCCTACTACGTCAAGGGTTTTGATCGTTTTCGGGATCTTGGAAATCGTATGAGGGAAGGTCTGGGTTTGACCCTGATGGCACTGATTGCAGATCGATTTATCCGGAACGAGACGCCCTGGACGCTGGATGCGCTGGCCGAGCATTTGTTACTGCCCTGGGAGACGGTCAAGGAGGCATTGGAGGTGCTTCAACGCGGTGGTCTGTTGGCGGAAACAGCAAGTGGAGACGAGAGTTTTTTACCTGCCCGCGACATTGCCGGCATTCAGGTCAAAGATATCCTTAGAGTCCTGCGGACTGGACGGGATGATGCGGCCCTCATGCAGGCTGGGCCAACTTTCATGTTGCCCGCTGTGGAAAAAGTACTGGAGAGGCTGGAGTATGACGCAGCGGCGAGTACTGTCGCCCATCTCAGTTTGCGTGATCTCGTATTGACTGCCGGCTGAAGGATGGAGTCATTACTGGTTCCGTCATTCGGATTTGTACGAACTGCATTTCTGAACTACCCCAACAAGAGGCTGTCGTACAGGAGGTTCTTCCTTTCCTTTGTGGCCCGCCTCTGGCGGGTCTTTTTTCGTAAATTTTCTGCTATCCGTCGGTGGCCCTCGTATAACGGTCGTTTGGTTAACGGAATTGGCCGGGTGGTTGCAATTTTTTAACCAGTTCTCTATAAGTTCAGGGGAATAAAAAAAGTGCACTCTGTCAAAGGTACACCCAACAAAATCAAGAAACACACTTAAACTGGAGAATCAGATCATGTTCGATTTTAAGCGATTGATCGTCGCGTCAGCTTTGACTGCGATAACGTTCAGCGCCGCCGCGATTGAGTGGCAGGCCCTGCCTAGCAAAGCTCCGGAGCCCGCTGGTAATCCTACGACTCCGGCAAAGGTAGAGCTCGGCAAGATGCTCTATCACGATGTCCGCCTATCATCTAACGGTGTCCTGTCCTGTAATTCCTGCCACAACGTAATGTCTGGAGGCGAAGACAACCGCAGCGGCTCCATTGGTGTCAAGAATCAGGTCGGTGGTCGCAGCGCACCAACGGTTTGGAACTCAGCATTTAGTTCGGTGCAGTTTTGGGATGGACGGGCGCCTAGCCTCGAAGAGCAAGCCCGGGGTCCGGTTACCAATCCCGGTGAAATGGGCATGAAGAGCTGGGACGATGTTGTTGCACGTCTGAAGGCTATGCCGGAATACACCAAGGCATTTGAATTCGCATTTGGCAGTTCTGACAGTGTCACTGCAGACAATGCAGTCAAAGCGATCGCGGCTTATGAGCGTACCCTGATTACCCCGAATAGCGCCTACGATAAGTACGTCAAGGGTGATAAAGCCGCATTAAGTGAACAGCAGATACGTGGACTGAATACCTTTGCCGAACTGGGTTGCGTAGGCTGTCACTCAGGTCCTGCCTTCAACGGTCCCCAACTGCCAGAAGGGACAGGCTTCTATCAGAAATTCCCTGGTCATGAAAATGGTGTACTGGAAGCCAAATATGACTTTTCTGCGGACTTGGGTCGTTTCGAAGCGACTAAGGATCAGTCTGACAAGCACCTGTTCAAAGTGCCGACCCTCCGCAATATCGCTCTGACCGCGCCATATTTTCACAATGGCAAAGTGCAGACACTGGATGAGGCGGTCAAGGTTATGGCCAAGTTGCAGCTTAACAAGGAAATCACTCAGGAACAGGCCAGTGACATTGTGGCTTTCCTGAATGGGCTTACCGGTGAGTTCCCCAAGATTGAGATGCCTCGTTTGCCGGCCTATGCAAATCAGGCGTTCCCAACGGAATAACCCGGCCAGATTGCCGTTCAAAGCCAGCCTCCGGGCTGGCTTTTTTATGGTGCGCCCGGCAGGGCGCAATGACTTGGAGGTGCAAGCCCTCTACCTACCCGGCAAGGGGAACAGTGAGCTGAACGGCAAGGGTGTTGTGGGTAACTGCGAATCTGAAGGAAACCGAAGGCAAAACGCTGGCCTGACGAACAGCAAGCGGATACAAGGCGTCATGGTGGGGTAAGTTGGCCGTTATCAACAAAGCCCAATACTTGCATGGAACACCATGCCGTAAATCCGACAGGCATAAGCGGGAAGGTGATTGCACAATACTTGGGGAGATCCTGATGGTGGCCTCGGTGCTACCGGCGTCGTGAGGCATTGGGATATCCATCAGGACGTCAGCAGAGGCTATAGTAGGTGCGTTTGCACCGAGGGGCTGAACGTGAAGAAACGTGAGTAGGTGTGGATATCTCGTTGAAATATATGAATATAGGAACTCATCGGAAGAGGAGGCGCTCGCAAAGAGACCCGGACTGAATCTGGGGTGGTATGCAGCGCGTGTGGAGATGACGCCGGCGAATCTATCGTGGACGAAAGCGGAGTCAACGGGTCTGATGGAGGTCGTGTGCAAACGCGGCAATCTAATGAAGGCCATGAGTGAGTGGTCAGGAACAAAGGGGCGGCAGGTGTCGATGGCATCGGTGTCCATGAGTTCAAGGCGCACTTGCAACAACACTGGCCATCGATCAAAGGCCGCCTGATGGCGGGGCCTACGTCCCTAACGCTGCCGCCGAGAAGATATTCCCAAGCCACAAGGCGGGACTAGAATGCTCGGTATACCAACGCTGACGGATTGGCTGATCCAGCAAGCGTTGCATCAGACTCGCTCCCCTCTTTGAGCCGACCTTTTCGGACTCGAACTACGGCTTTCGTCCGGGGAAAAGTGATAATCAAGCCATTAAGGCAGCCCAGCGATATATATCGGAAGGTAAAAGATTAGTGGTGGATCTCGATCTGTCACAGTTCTTTGACCGGGTGAACCACGACATCCTGATGGGTCTGGTCTCAACGAAGGTGACGGATCCACGGGTGCTTCTCCTGATTCGGCGGTACCTTGAGGCCGGAATGATGGACGGAGGGCTAATCCAGCCACGGCTGGAAGGAACCCCACAAGGGGCGACCTTTGAGCCCGCTCCTGTCCAACATGCTGCTCACGCAGCTTGACCGAGAACTTGAGAAGCGTGGACATAGTTTTTGCCGTTTTGCCGATGACTGCAATACCTACGTCAAAAGCAAGGAGGCGGGAATGCGGGTCAAGCAGGGGATTACCCGATTCTTGACCGAGCGACTCAAGCGCCTGGTCAATGAGGCCAGGAGTACGGTCGATCGGCCATGGAACCAGGAAATTCCTCGCCTACTCCGTCACGTTTAACAAAAGCAGTAAGCTCAAAGTCGCGGCAACGAGCCTGAATAGGCTGATGGCCAAGGTGCGCGAGTTGATGCGAAAGGGACGTGGACGGAGCATCAATCGGACAGAGCCCGTCAGAATTTCTGTGTTTGAGGCATAACATGTGAGCAAGAAGGAGCATGTATGCCAAACAAGACGAGCAAGAAGAAACGGGTAGTAGCGCTGCCCAAGATTCCGAAGGAACTCATTGATCAGATGGTGAACAGATGCGAGGTGGCCGATATTCGCGTCGATGTATTAGCCGGGTGAATCCCCCGGTTGGCCGCAGGGGTATATCCCCTTATGGCTTCGGGGGTCTGCTCCGCTTGGGCTTGGGGAGTGTGACGTCAATTATTACGGGGCTGGATATGGCGGCATTGTATTGTTTATCCGCCGCCTTTATCGCCCAAACCGTACAACTGCCCACGCTGGTGCCGGAAATCCTGATAAGTGTCTGGCCGCCATTGCGCAGCACTCTGCAGTTGACCCCACCACTCGCTTCCACTTGATAGTTGACCTTACCCCGCCCCTTGCCGCCTTGGGTTTTGACCAGTACCGCACGACCACTCTTGATAAGGGTGATAAGGGTCTTGTTGGATTTAACGGTCAGGGTCGGCTGGTTCTTCTTGCTGGACGAAGTGCCGATCGCCACGGGGTTCTCGATCACGCCGCTCTCGGGGATTAAATTCCAGACTTGATGGATCCACGCCCACAGACTCAGGCCTTCGACGGAACCGGAGAAGGTCATGCGTAAATCCGCATGGTCTGCTGCACATTGAGCCAGAGAGAAGTCCACGAGACCATAGGGCAGGCTCACCCCCTCGGGCACAGCAAACGGAACTGATGCCAGTTCAGCCTTCCTGACGACACAGCCAGAACCCGGTTGCAGTTCGAAACTAACGGTACCCGTCGCGCCCTCGACGCTCAAACCCGGTGCTGAACAACGGGAGGTCAAGCCAGAACCGATCGGTTCGCAGGTCCAACGATGAACACCTTGTTCCGTCGTGATCCCACTGGCCGTACCCGACTCACACAGCCCCGCCACGGGCGGCATCAGCTTCGCCTGCCCCTGTGCCGTTCCGCAGAGCCCGGTAATACTGATAGTGGTGGACCTCGGTGCTACCGCACCGGGATAGACGGATACAGGCCCCTTGCCAGCGGCATTTTCGGCAACGATGCTGAAAGTGTACGCCCTGTCGTTCAACAGTCCCGTCATCTTGCAACTCGTTTCGGGAGCGAGCACCGTGCAGGTTTTGGCTTCCGGCATGCTGGTAACGGTATAGCGCACCGCTGCTCCCCCACTCAGAGGGGCAGCCCAGCTAATGGTGGCTTCAGCATCGCCAGCCGTCACCGATAGCGCCTCTACCGCGCTCGGCACAGACGGCAGGCTCGTATAACCGGGACCACCCGGATCACTGATGATGCCCACTGCCGGATCGGCATCAAACGGCCCGTTGTCTTCGATCACAAACGTGGCCGTATTGCCGACAAGCTGGAGATTGGCATTATCGGCCGTTAGCTCAATCCAGCGACCATGCCGGTATTTAAGATAGGACATGCCCTCAATGACACCAGAATAGGTGACCTTGATAGTGGCGAAAGTCGCATGACAGCCCGCCATTTCAAAATCAACCACGCCGAATGGGAGGACGGCGCCACTGGAGGATGCACCCAGCGGCACTACCTGCAACTCGGCGCGTTGAATGGCACAGCCGTTGCTGTTCGGCGTCGTCAGCGTCGCGGTGCCTATGTCATTGACCGGATTTTCTCGGCCCTGCACCTCGCACTGGGCGGTAGTGCCACCACCGGCACCCCGGCAACTCCAGCTATAGCGGCCTTGATCAGCCGTAACCGCTGAGGCTTCACCCGCTGCACAGAGGAAACCAGTTGGCTCGACCAGTGTGGCCGTGCTGATGGCTGAGCCACACTCGCCGCCTATCAAAGCAGCCGGCGTGACCGGATCACTCCTCTCGGAATCGGCACTACCCGCCGAGTTCATGGCAGTCGCGATGAACTCGTAAGGCGTTCCATTCACCAGACCGGTCACGGTACACCCTGCGGTCGCAAAAGCACGGCCTGGGAACGGCGTCGTGCAGGTCTGGCCGCCCGGCAGTGCCCTGACCTGATAGGCGACAGGATCGCCGCCGGTCAGGTTCTGCGGCCAGGACACATTTGCCTGACCATCGCCCGGACCGGCTGTCGGTTTGACCGGGGCTGCCGAAAGTATTTCGGCGGTAAATGGCGTCACAATGTTGCTGGGCAAGGATTCGATACCCTGCCCTGCTACATTTTCGGCTCTTACAGTAAAGCTGTAACTGCTGCCATTGCTCAGCCCGGTAATGGTACAGGCCGTCAGTGGGGCGATGGCTTTACAGGTCTTGCTCATATCTTCGACGCCACTCACGGTGTAGCCGAGAATTGAACCACCGGTAAACAGCGGGGCAGTCCAATTGACCGTAACCTGACTGTCGCCAGCACTGGCGATCACATCGGTCGGGACATCGGGCACCACCTCAGTGATCACCAGATTGCCGGCCGGGAGGCCGGTAGCCGCGCTGTGGTTGCTGCCGGCCGCGCAGTTAGCCGTCACGGCATAGCTGCCAGCCGCGGTCGGGGCCGTGGGGCTGCCATCGTACAACAGGTTGCTGACCGTGCCGCCGCCCAGACAGCTGAGGCTGGCGGTGATCGGGCTACCGCTGTAAGTCTCGCTCGGGTTGTTGAGTATCAGACTCGGACTGGCTGGACTGATCACTAAGTTTCCGGCCGCGAGGCCCGTGGCCGCGTTGTAGTTGGCACTGCTGCCGCAGTCAGCGGTGACCGCATAGGTGCCGGCATCGGTCGGGGTGGTGGGGCT
>JBILXN010000128.1:0-7063 GCA_044378425.1 Methylococcaceae bacterium | reverse complement strand
ACCCCCTCGCGGGTCCGCAATTCGATCAGGTCGTCCTGATTGAACAGGGCCGGGCGGGGGCCGACGAAACTCATATCGCCCTTGATGATGCTCCAGAGTTGCGGCAACTCATCAAGACTGCTCTTGCGCAGGAAAGAGCCTATGGGGGTCAGATAGGCGCCGGGATCGGCCATCAGGTGAGTGGCGACGGCGGGGGTTCCCACCCGCATACTGCGGAATTTGGGCATTTTGAACAGACTGTTATCGCGCCCGATCCGATCAGACCAGTACAACGCGGGGCCGGCTGAGGTTAACCGGACGGTCAGCCAGACCAGCAGAAAAGGCACGGCCAGCAGCATGGCGGCCAGCGTGGCCAGCAGCAGGTCAAACAGGCGCTTCGTCCACATGTCGATCATCCGGCGTAAGGCTCCTTCAAGGGTGTGGGTCGGTGGTTCCAGCCGCCTGATTCCGAATCAGCCAGCAATAGTGGATACGGGGGTTGCGCTCGAAGTCCTTGGGGAGGGTCTTGCGGCTCACATCCTCGATATGGCAATCCGCCAGGCTCTCGCTATCCAGCCGGAATTTGCGGTTGTTGGTAGAAAACACCAGCAGCCCGTCATCGGTCAACAAGTCCAGGCACTGGCGAATGATACCGACGTGGTCGCGCTGAATATCGAGCGTGGCCCTCATCCGCTTGGAGGTGGAAAAGGTGGGAGGGTCAAGGAAAATCAGATCATAGCGCCATTGATCCTCCACCGCATCGGCCAGCCATTCGAGGCAGTCGGCCTGAATCAGTTCATGCCGCTCGCCACCGATGCCGTTGAGCGCCAGATTGCGGGCCGTCCAGTCGAGATAAGTGCGCGACATATCGACGGTCGTGGTTGATGCGGCGCCCCCCGCCGCCGCATAGACACTGGCAGAGCCGGTATAGGCAAACAGATTGAGCATGCACATGTCTTCGGCCCGCTCACGAATCAGGGCCCGGGTCAGCCTGTGATCGAGAAACAGGCCAGTGTCGAGGTAATCCTCGAAATTGACCCAGAACTTGAGCCCGCCTTCGGTGACCTGATGGAACTGTCCCCCTTCAGACTGCTTCTCGTACTGCGCCGCACCCTTCTGCCGGCGGCGCACCTTCAGAAACACCTGTTGCGGCGGAATCTCCAGGACGGCGGGGATAGCCGCCAGAATGTCGATGAGGCGACTTTCAGCCCGGTCGGAGTCGACGGTCAGGGGGGCCTCATATTCCTGCACATGCACCCAGAGCTTTTCGCCCTGGTAGAGGTCGACCGCCACGGCATATTCAGGCAGATCGGCGTCGTAGAGGCGATAACAGCCAATGCTGTTCTGCCGGGCCCAGCGCCCGATATTTTTGAGGTTTTTGCGGAGCCGGTTGGCGAACATCGCGGCACCGCCATCGCCGAGATCAACCGCTCTGGCCTTGCGATGAAGTTCGCGCAGCTTGCGCTCGGCCTCAGTCGGCGGTTCGCCCTCATGCGGGGTGAAAAACCGCCCTTCGGCTACATCGAAGTTGAACAGCTTGCAGGCCAGGGCGCCGTTGTAGAGCGCGTAATGGCGGGTAGCGCGGATGCCGAGCTTGAAGGCCAGTTCAGGATTGCCGGTCAATACGCTGGCGTGCCAACCCCTGAAATGGGCGCGCAGGGTATCGCCGAGTTCGGTGTAGAGTGGGACCAGCGAGGCTTCGTCACCCAGCCGCGCGCCATAGGGCGGATTGACCACCAGCAGACCGGTGTCGTGCTGGGGTCGTGCTTCGCCGGCAGCTTTGCGTTCGATGTGAATATGACCGCGCAATCCGGCCCGCTCAAGATTGCCAAGCGCATGGTGTACCGCCTGACGGTCAATGTCATAGCCCATAATGGGCGGCAACCGACCGAGACCCGCTGCGTGGCGCTGTCTGGCATCATCAAGCAGCCCCAGCCACAGCGCCGGATCATGGCCACGCCAACCGAGAAAGCCGTAACACTGCCGCAGCAAACCGGGCGCACTATCCGCCGCCATCAGCCCCGCCTCAATCGGCAGTGTGCCCGACCCACACATGGGATCCATGAAAGAGCCGCCCTCTGCGGCGATGGCCGGCCAGCCTGCCCGCAGCAATATCGCCGCCGCCAGATTTTCCTTGAGCGGGGCCTTGCCGCCTTCAAGCCGATAACCGCGCTTATGGAGGCTATCGCCCGACAGGTCGATGCTCACCGTCGCCTGATCACGGTCCAGGTACACATTCACCCGCAGATCGGGCTGGGCGAGATCGACCGAGGGCCGGGTGCCATGATGCGCGCGAAAGTGATCGACGATGGCGTCCTTGATCTTCTGGGCGCCAAACAGGGTGTGGGTAATCGCCGATCGACTGGCGGCAAAGTCCACCGCCAGGGTCGCTTCGGGCGCCATGTGCCGGGACCAGTCGATGGCATGGGCTCCGGCATAGAGCGTCTCGACAGTGGGGGCGTCATAGTGGGCGATCGGCATCAGAATCCGGTTGGCGAGGCGTGACCAGAGACAGGCGGTATAGGCGGCGGTGAGATCGCCGCTAAAAGCGACGCCCGCCCGGCCTTCCCTGACGTCGGGGATGCCGAGATCACGGAGTTCCTGCGCCAGCAGCAGTTCGATACCCAGCGGGGCCGTGGCAAAAAATCGATGAGTAGCAGTCATTGGCGGTTGGACATATCAGAGTGGCCCTCAGGCTTCAGGCAGGGCCGGGTTTAATCTTGGTCGAGGCCGTCGGCCAGTTCTGCCGAGCAACTGGCAAGCTGTCGGTCATAACGGGCCGCATTGGATTGTACGTTGCGCGCGATACCCAGCAGCCAGGGTTTTTCCTGGTGTCTGCCCTTGCGGTAACCGGTCTGGCCTTCATGGTAAGCAAGGTACTGCCGATAGGCATCGGTTTTGGGGATACCCAGTTCATGGCGCGTCTGCTGGGTATACCAGCCGATGAAATCAACGGCATCGGCGAAATCATCGCGATCGGCACCCCTATGGCCGGTACTGTCGAGATAGCGCTGCCATGTGGCATCGGTGGCCTGACTGTAGCCATAAGCGGTGGTGGGCCGGGACAGGGGAATGATGCCCAGAAACCAGTTACGCGGTGGCCTTGCATCGTCCACGAAGGCCGACTCCTGCTTCATGATCGCCATCTGGACGGGTACGGGTACGCCCCAGTTCTTTTGGGCGTCCAGCGCGGCGTCATACCAGTCAGCCTTCTCGCGGAAGATCGAACAGATGTTGGAAGGGTTTTTAGGCGGCAGAGTCGAGCACCCCGTCAAAATCAACAAGGTAGAGAACAGCAAGGTTTTCATGCGCGGGAAAATCCGGGTCACAGCGCGGGGAGTATGGAACAATAACCTGCACTTTTCACCTACCGGCCCCATCCCCTGCTCTTTAGCATTCGTCAGCAAGGCACTCGGGACCGACAGGGCGATAGTACCAGGAACGCTTTCAGCCACCATTACCGCCGTGCCATGACCAAGCCCTCACCGTTTCCAGATGATTTTGTATGGGGTGCCGCCACCTCAGCCTTTCAGATTGAGGGTTTGCCACTGGCCGACGGCGCCGGACCCAGCAACTGGCAGCAGTTTTGCCAGCGTCCCGGCACCATCGTCAATGGCGATACCGGTGAACGGGCCTGTGAGCATTACCGGTTGTTCGACGAGGATGTGGCGTTAATGAAGACACTGGGACTCAAGGCCTATCGCTTCAGCGTGGCCTGGAGCCGGATATTTCCCACGGGACGGGGCAAACTGAACCAGAAGGGACTGGATTTTTATCTAAGACTGCTCGACTCGCTAGAGCAGGCGGGCATCAGGCCCTTCCCTACCCTGCATCACTGGGATTTGCCACTGGCACTTGATGAGGCCGGTGGCTGGAGCAACCGCGATTGCGCACTGTGGTTTGCCGACTACGCTCATACCCTGTTTCAGGCGTTCGGCACCCGCATCCCGCAATGGTCGACGCTGAATGAACCGTGGGTGATCGTGCATGAAGGCTATGTCCAGGGCAGCCATCCTCCCGGTCTGCAGAATATGACCAAAGCCCGGCTTGCAGCCCACAACCTGTTACGGGGGCATGCCCTCGCCGTTCAGGCCTTCAGAGCGGATGGCGAGGGCGAGATTGGCCTGGTGGTCAATCTTGAGCCCAAGTACGCCGCATCGGACAGTGCTGAAGATCAAGCCGCGATGGCGCGGGCACACGCGTGGATGAACAGGCAGTTCCTTGATCCGGTTTTTCTGGGGCAGTATCCCGAAGAATTGACCGATATCTATGGATCGGCACCGCTGTTTCCCGAGGCAGACTACCAACTGATTCGCGAACCCATCGATTTTTTGGGCATCAATTATTATAGCCGCTCCGTGGTCCGGGACGCGCCTTCGCGCCTTCCTTTTCGTAGCGAACGCGTCCGCCAGAATGCTGCACCGCATACCGAGATGGATTGGGAAGTGTTCCCTGAGGGGATTAAAAGCTGCCTGCTTTGGGTACAGCGGCGGTACGGCGATATACCGTTGTACCTCACTGAAAACGGCGGAGCCTTTAGCGATCCGCCGCCCCAGGATGGTCCTATTGCCGATACGCCGCGCGTCGATTATTTCAGAGCCCACCTCCAGTCGGCCCATGAGGCCATCATGCAGGGCGTCAACCTGAAGGGCTATTACGCATGGTCTTTGCTGGATAATTTCGAGTGGGCGTACGGGTATTCAAAACGGTTCGGGCTCATCCACGTCGATTACCAGACCCAACGACGCAGCCCAAAAGCCAGCGCCCTGTTCTATCGGGATGTCATTACGAGCCATGGACAGGCGGTCTGGGACTGAAGCCTGCCCCGTCAGTGCACGCGACTGATAGACCGGCCTACATCCTGGGCAGAACGAAACGCGTCACCAGACCTGCCGCCAACAACATCAAACTGCCCGGTAACATCACAAACGGCTCATGGACAAAATCAGCACCCGAGCGCAGCCCGATGATGTAGTAGCCCATAAACATGGCGAGACCGAGACCCATCAGAACATTCGCTATTGTTTTCATTGTTCATCTTGCAGAGTAAAGGGCAGCCAATACGGCAATGGTACCTGGTCATGGCTGGCGGGTGTATGAGGTAGTGGCCCATGCTGGGTAGTATGGATTTTTTGCGGGAATCATGGCAACTCCGAATGGGTGAGGCAATGAAACTTGACGGCGGGGCCACCGGACTTCGACACTTAGCGCCCAAAACCGGGCGATTTCAGACCCGAACCGCCTTTAATTTCAATCAATCAGGTTCAGGCGCAGCCGTGACCTTGTGGTGGCACGCAATAACATATCTTTATCATCATCGATAATGGCTATTACTGCGATATGGTGGAGGCATGCCTGTCAAAGTCGCATCCTCCGAAAACCGCCCATACGTCCAACGGGTCGAGTCGTTCAGAGCCCTTAACGGCAAGGTCAAAAAGAGGACGGTAGCGACGCTGGGTCGACTGGATTAGGTTACAGGGGATCCGGATTCTGAAGTCCGAACTTGAGATCAAGCCGGTACATAAATCTGGAAACACCAAGATGGTTTGGTGTTTCCGGGTAAGAGGTATAGTCGGTCGTTATACTTTCTGGCTCGCACATATGCCGAGTCCGAATACAGATGTTTATAAACTTTTTTCTAGTTCAGCTTAACAACGGTTATGGTTCCAATTTTTCTGGCCCAGCCGTTATTATCCTCTGCAACACATGGTTCCCATGCAAGAATTGGGCCTATCTGAATTTTATCGTTCTGATTTAGGCTTAAAACGGTTGACGCCCCACCTGTATTGTACTTATAAATTCCGGAATTCAATACACCAGTGTAGAAAGCAGTTGCACCAATTCCTTGCCAGTTTCCATTGTTAATAGTCAGTTCTGCGGCACAATGATCGGGGGTCAAAGATAATGAAGTCGAGTTCACTGCGTCAACTGCACCATTATTATCATTTGGGTTTATTGAAAATGTTATTTGGTATTTACCGGCAGAGCTTACCATTATGTGTCCATCGTGAGTCGCGTCTGCGCCAGTTATTGATATATCACTCCCGAAAGAAGACATGTGCTTTATTTGATTGAAATTGAATTCTCCTGGAAAAACAGTTCCTGAGTAAACCACAGGCGCTGTAACCATCAGAAAAGAACTAACGCCCCCAGCCCCCTGCGGACCCTGCGCACCATCCAAACCCGCAGCGCCAGTAGCTCCAGCAGGGCCTTGCGCTCCTGTCGGACCCGTAGCCCCGGTCGCTCCTGCCGGACCCATAGCCCCGGCTGCGCCCACTGGACCTTGCGCTCCCGTCGGACCCGGGGCACCTTGCGGGCCGATGGGGCCAATGAGCCCCCTCGCTCCAGTTGCGCCCACCGGACCTGATGCGCCACGAGGACCAGTGACGCCCTGCTGACCGGCCGGACCCCGGGCGCCGGCTAGACCGGCAGGACCTACGCCGCCGGCTGGGCCGGGCAGGCCCTGCACTCCGCGAGGGCCGGCGGGGCCACGCGGACCGGTCGGACCGGTATCAACTGCAAATGCATCAACACTGCCAGCCAGAATCACCGTGGTGGCGATTGCGTGGCTGAAAACTTTAATTTTTTTGAAGGAAACATGAAACTTTACTCCGGTTGCAAGATTGAACGGGGACTGCACTTTAAGGGGGCTGAAGCGAACTAGCTTCAGAGAAAACTAGAAGCATATTGAAACATTTTCACCGTCGTCGCATCCTAGCTCTTAAGGACTTTGACATGAAGAGTGAGCGACAGGCTTATTTTTAGCTAAAGATTCCTAACAAAAAGTCTACGTTATTTCCTCAGGGATTATTACCATTAACTTTAGCCAAAAATCCCCTCTGCCAGCATAGATGTCCGGTTCCCTTGAAAACGTAAAATTTATATTTGAGCGAGTGGGGAAGATGAGGCCAATGTCCCGTTACAGTCCTGAGTTTCGTGAATCGATCGTGAAGAAGATGATGATGCCGCCGAATGCACCGAGCATTGCCTCGATCAGTCGAGAATCGGGAATCTGTCCCCCAACGCTTTATGCTTGACGCAATCGATTCCGCAAGGAGGGTAAATGTTGTGCCAGCGGATCCTT
>JBILXN010000011.1:0-22922 GCA_044378425.1 Methylococcaceae bacterium | reverse complement strand
TTTCAGCGAAGGCAAGCACCTTCATGTTTACAAGGTGCTTGGCGCACACCCGCGCACGGTTGATGGCGTCGCTGGCGTTCTTTTCGCCACATGGGCACCGAATGCCGATAGGGTCAGCGTCGTAGGCGACTTCAACCACTGGGATGGCCGGACGCACATGATGCGGGCCCGCGGCGGCAGCGGCGTTTTTGAACTATTCATACCAGGGGTGACCCCAGGCTCGCTTTACAAATTCGAAATTCGCAACCGTCAGCAGGGCACCCTACTGCTCAAGACTGACCCCTATGGCCAGCGCTTTGAATTGCGCCCTAATACCGCCTCGATCGTGGTGGCCGAAGAGGGCTTTGAATGGCAGGATCATGCCTGGCTGGAGACGCGCAAGACCCGCGACTGGCTGCATGAACCCATGTCGGTTTACGAAGTCCATCTGGGCTCATGGCGCCGCGACGGAGGGGGTGGCTTTATCAATTACCGCGATCAGGCCGAAGCCCTGGTTGCCTATGCCCGTGAACTGGGCTTCACCCATCTTGAACTGTTGCCCATCACCGAGCACCCTTTCGACGGTTCCTGGGGCTATCAGACCACCGGCTATTTCGCGCCCACCAGCCGGTTTGGTTCACCCGACGACTTCCGCTGGTTCGTCAATTACTGCCATGAACACGGCATCGGCGTCATTCTGGACTGGGTACCTGCCCACTTTCCAAAGGATGCTCACGGCCTCGCCTGGTTTGATGGCACCCCCCTCTATGAACACGAAGATCCCCGCCTCGGAGAACACCGTGACTGGGGCACGCTGATCTATAACTATGGCCGCAACGAAGTCCGTAATTTCCTGATTGGCAGTGCGCTGTTCTGGCTGGAAGAATTCCATCTTGACGGTCTGAGGGTCGATGCTGTCGCCTCAATGCTGTACCTCGACTACTCCCGCGAAGCCGGCGACTGGATACCCAACAAATACGGCGGCAACGAGAACCTTGAGGCCATCGCATTCCTGCGTGAACTCAACACAGTCACTCACCAGCAATGCCCCGGCACCCTGATAATGGCAGAAGAATCCACTGCGTGGCCACAAGTCACCCGCCCGACCTGGACGGGAGGCCTCGGCTTTTCCATGAAATGGAATATGGGGTGGATGCACGACATCCTCGAATACATCAGCAAGGACGCCATTCACCGCCACTACCACCACGACCAGCTGACTTTCGGCCTGCTCTACGCGTTCACCGAGAATTTCGTCCTGCCGTTTTCGCATGATGAAGTCGTACACGGCAAAGGCTCCATGCTGGCCAAAATGCCGGGGGACGAATGGCAAAAGTTCGCCAATCTTCGTCTGCTCTACAGCCTGATGCTGACGTATCCCGGCAAGAAACTGCTGTTCATGGGCTGCGAATTCGCCCAGGGTACCGAATGGAATGCAGAGCGATCACTAGATTGGTATGTGCTGGATTACCCGCTGCATCAGGGCATCGCCAAGGCAGTGGGCGACCTCAACCGCCTGTATACGGGCATGCCTGCGCTGCATGGACGAGACTTCGAACCGGATGGCTTCGAATGGATCGATTGCCACGATGCCCCACAATCCGTACTCAGCTACCTGCGGCGGGCAGGGGATAACGTTGCCGTCATGGTTTTCAACTTTACCCCCATTCCCCGCCATGACTACCGCATCGGGGTGCCGGAGGCAGGCCTGTATCGCGAAGCCTTTAATTCGGACTCTGTTTACTACGGCGGCAGCAATATCGGCAATACCCCAATACAGGCGGAAACAAAACCCTGGATGGGTCGCCCCTACTCTATCTGCATCACCCTGCCGCCGCTGGCGGGCATTATTCTGGTCAAGTAAGCCGCACCCTATCACCTAAGGTGACCATCACCGTTACACCATGAAGAAAATCCTGTTCATCACCAGCGAAGCCTACCCGTTGATCAAAACCGGCGGGCTAGCCGATGTCTCCGGCAGTCTGCCCATTGCTCTCAAGTCCCTGGGCCATGATGTGCGCATTCTGATGCCGGGCTACGCCTCGGCCATCGCCGCGGGCCAGTTCAATCCACTCAAGCAACTGAGTCCGGAAAATGAGATCGCCATACTTGAGGGAATGCTGCCGGGGTCGGATGTACCCGTCTGGGCGCTGGTTCACGAAGGCTACTTTGGTCGTAGCGGCAACCCCTATCTGGGTCCTGATGGCTCACCCTGGCCCGACAATGCCGACCGCTTTGGTCTGCTCTCCCATGTGGCCGTCGAAATCGCCATGAACCGGCTGGGGCTGGACTGGAAACCCGATGTGGTTCACTGCAATGACTGGCAGACCGGCCTCATTCCCGCGCTGCTCAGTGACGAGCCGCGGCGTCCGGCAACCATTTTCACCATCCACAACCTCGCCTATCAGGGCGTATTCCCCTATGAAACCTTCGTGCGACTTCGGCTTCCCTCGCGGCTGTGGTCCTATCACGCGCTGGAATTTTATGACCAGCTCAGCTTCATCAAGGGTGGGCTGGTCTTCGCCGACCGCATCAGCACCGTCAGCCCCACCTATGCCGAAGAGATCCAGGACTCCGAGTTTGGCTGCGGCCTTGAGGGACTGCTCAGCCATCGCAGCCCCTATCTCAGCGGCATTCTGAACGGCATCGACACAGCAGCCTGGAATCCTGTCTCTGACCCGTATCTGCCCAGCCACTTCAGCAAAACCACGCTCACAAAGCGTAGCGCCCTCAAAACCGAACTTCAGCATCAGTTCGGACTGAAGGAAAATCCGGACCTGCCTCTGTTCGCCTGGGTCGGCCGACTGGTCGAGCAGAAAGGCATCGACATGTTCATTGAGCTGCTACCCCAGCTCATGGATAAACCGCTGCAAATCGCCATACTCGGCAGCGGAGAATCCCGCTGGGAAAAAACCCTCCAGCACTGGGGCAAGCTGTTTCCCGACCGTTTTGCCATTCGCCTTGGCTATGACGAAGCCCGCGCCCATCTGGTCGAAGCTGGCGCCGATATTTTCCTGATGCCCTCCCGCTTCGAGCCCTGCGGACTCAATCAGATGTATAGCCAGCGCTATGGCGCCCTCCCGCTGGTCCGCCGGGCAGGCGGGCTCGCCGACACCGTGATAGACAGCACCGCCGAAAGCATCGCGGATGGCACGGCCACTGGCATCGTTTTCGATGAGGCGTCCCCCACAGCGCTGCTCGACGCCATCGAGCGGGCTCTGGTTCTCTACCGTCAGCGCACACTCTGGCAAAAGGTGCAAAAAAATGGCATGAGCAAGGATTTCTCCTGGGAAACCAGCGGCAAAAGCTACATCGATCTCTACGATCAGGCATTGCAAGATGCCGCCAAAGTTACTACCACGGCAACCGGCAACTGACACCGATGCGCCAGATCTGACCGTGAGTAAGCGCCCGGACCGTTCCCGTCGTTGGGCGCCTGCCTCCTTGACCCTGCTGCTGGGCTTTTCCCGGGCGTTTGGCACCGACATCAGCTTTATTGCGCTGCACTACCGGTCAGCCGAAGAACTGGCCCCGCTACTGGCACCTCTTATCGGCCCTGGTGAGACCCTGGTGCCGCACGACGATCAACTCATCATCAGGGCCGACCCGGCGACGATCACCGACATCAAAGCGCTGCTTGAGCAACTCGACCGGCGCCAGCACCGTCTGCTGATTTCCGTGACTCAGACCCAACAGCACCGTACCCAGGCTCTGGACAGTACCAGCCACCGACAGCCTCCACTTGCCGCCCGCCAGCACCAGGCCCGCGATAGCGCGATCCAGCAGGTGCAGACACTCGACGGTCATGCCGCCATGATCGAAGTCGGGCAACAGATACCCCTCAGGACTGGCTATGGGCCCGGCTTTCAGTATCGCCAGTATCAGCCGGTCACGACCGGATTTACAGTGACACCGAGACGAATCGGGCAGGAGGTTCACCTGAACGTTACGCCATGGTCAGACCGGCTGGAGCAGAACCAGGTCATCGCCACCCAGTCAGCCCACATGGACATCAGTATTCCGCTGGGGCAATGGGTAGAGCTCGGCGGTGTACGCCAGACCATGACGCATGAAGCCTGGGACCTGCATGGCGCAGAGCACCTAATCGGTAATGAGACGACCCAACTCATGCTCAAGGTCGATGATCTCGACGCAAACATGCCCTGACCCTAGCGTCCACGGCGCTTGTATCGCCGCGGTTTCGCTTTGCAGTATTATCGCCGCCAACCCCTACATACTCGCTCCGAGAGGCCCTGACCCATGCTAGTACCTGCCCTCCCCCTCGAAAACTATGCCCTGCTTGATGACGCCGAATGCGAAGCGCACATCGTCGAGGCCAAACGCAAACTAGGCACGCGTTGCGTCATATTGGGCCATCACTATCAGCGCGATGAGGTCTTTCGCCATGCCGACCTCACCGGCGATTCACTGAAACTGTCGCGGGAGGCCGCCCAATCCGATGCCGAGTACATCGTGTTCTGCGGTGTGCATTTCATGGCCGAGGTGGCCGATATACTGTCGCGTCCTGAACAGATCGCTATCCTGCCCGACCTCGCCGCCGGTTGCTCGATGGCAGACATGGCCAATCTGGTCGCTGTCGAGCGCGGTTGGCGCGAACTGTCCGCCGTACTGGACCCGGATGCCAGCATCACGCCAGTCACCTACATCAACTCAGCCGCCGATCTCAAGTTCTTCTGCGGTCAACACAACGGCATCGTTTGCACCTCAAGCAATGCCCGCAAGATCCTGGAATGGAGCTTTGCCCAACGCGAAAAGGTGCTGTTCTTCCCCGACCAGCATCTCGGTCGCAATACCGGCTACCGCATGGGCATTCCCCTGGACGAAATGGTCACCTGGGACTTCACCCAACCAATGGGAGGCCTTACCGAGGCGCAAATTCGCAAGGCCCGCATCATCCTCTGGAAAGGCTTTTGCTCTGTACATCAAATGTTCAAGCCCGAGCACATTGACCGTTACCTTGAGCGTTTCCCCGAGACCCGGGTCATCGCTCATCCGGAATGCTCATTCGAGGTCTGCGAAAAAGCGCCGTATGTCGGCTCGACCGAGTACATCCTCAAGACCCTCCGCGAGGCCGAACCCAACACCCGCTGGTTGGTGGGTACCGAACTGAACCTGGTCAACCGACTGGCGAATGAGGTCCGTTCACAGGGCAAGGAGGTGCATTTCATGTCACCAACCCTCTGCATGTGTTCCACCATGTTCCGCACCGATCCCCAGCATCTTGCCTGGATCCTGGACAATCTGGTTGAAGGCCACGTCGTCAACCGCATCCGGGTGGCCGAGGATCAGGCTGGTTTCGCCAAACTGGCGCTAGAGCGCATGCTTGCCGTCGCCTGATGCAGATTCACCTATGCGCGGTCGGCCAGCGTATGCCTGGCTGGGTCAGCGAGGGCTATCAGGAATATGCCAAGCGACTGCCGCGTGAATGCGAGCTGGTGCTGCGGGAAATCGCACCCGGCAAGCGTGGCAAGAATGCCGACCTCGACCGCGTGCGTAACGAGGAGGGCGAACGCATACTGGCATCGCTCGGCCGCGATGACCATGTGATCGCGCTTGAAGTGGGCGGCCAGGCCTGGAGCACCGAACAACTCGCCGGAAAGCTTCAGCACTGGTTGCCCAGCGGCCAGCGCATTGCCCTGCTGGTCGGTGGACCTGAAGGGCTGTCGGAGGCCTGCCGGGCCCGCGCCAGCCAACTCTGGAGCCTATCGGCCCTGACCCTGCCCCATCCCCTCGTCCGGGTGATCGTCGCCGAACAGATATACCGGGCCTGGAGTCTCCTCAACAGGCATCCCTATCACCGCTAACCGGCTGGAGTAGAATCCACCCCACTCTCTGCCATTTTGACACCGCCCACCATGAGTCCTGCCCGCATCATCCTCGCCTCGGCCTCCCCTCGTCGGCGCCAGCTGCTGGATCAGCTCGGCATCCACCATGAGGTTGTGCCAGCCGCTATCCCCGAACAACCGGGCATGAGGGAAGTGCCCGAGGACTATGTCCGCCGGATAGCCGCCGAAAAGTCACGGGCGGTGCAGCAACTGGTTTCATCGCCACTGCCCATACTGGCAGCCGATACCGAGGTGGTGCTGAACAATGAGATTCTCGGCAAGCCCGCCGACCGGAAGCACGCGATTGATATGCTAATGCGCCTCTCGGACAATGAACACTGGGTGCTCAGCGGCGTATCGCTGCGGAGCGGGACTGAGCACTGGGAGGCGCTATGCATCAGCAAGGTCCGTTTTCGCTCGCTCAGCCTTGACGAAATTGAAGCCTATTGGTCTTCGGGCGAACCAGAGGGCAAGGCAGGCGCCTATGCGATTCAGGGTCTCGGTGGCCTGTTCATCGCTCATCTATCCGGCAGTTATTCAGGGGTGATGGGACTGCCTCTCCATGAAACCGCCAGCTTGCTCACCCACATTGGTATCGATCCACTCAGCCCTTACAAGGGTGGGGCATCATGAGCGACGAAATCCTCATCAATGTTACGCCACCGGAAACCAGGGTCGCCATCGTCGAAAATGGTGTACTGCAGGAGGTACTGATTGAGCGTAGCCGCCGGCGGGGGCTGGTCGGTAATGTCTATAAAGGCAAAATTTGCCGCATCCTGCCGGGCATGCAGGCCGTTTTCCTCGATATCGGTCTTGAGCGCTCAGCCTTCCTGCATGTGTCCGATCTCTGCAGCAGCGAACGCGAAAAAACCACGACGGACCAGATCGAACAGATTTTCCGCGATGGTCAGGAGTTGATGGTACAGGTGGTGAAGGATCCGATCGGCACCAAGGGCGCGCGCTTGACGACGGAGTTGTCGATCCCGTCGGTATATCTGGTCTACATGCCGCAATCACGCACGAGCGGCGTTTCCCAGCGCATCGAATGCGAGGAAGAGCGCGCCCGACTCAAGACCTGCGTTGAAAGTTTCCAGCGTGAACACAGCACCGGCGCCTTCATCGCCCGCACAGCGGCCGAAGGGGTGGACGAGGCCGCTCTCCGGGCCGACATGCTGTTTCTGATCAAGCTCTGGAACTCGATTGCCCAACGCCAGCGAACCGCAAAGCCCCGGACACTGCTGCATGAGGATCTGCCGCTGAGTATGCGGGTGCTTCGCGACATGCACTGTGCCAAGGTTGAAAAAATCCGCATTGATTCACGCGAGACCTATACACGACTCATGCGTTTTTCGCGTGAATTCGTACCCGAACTGGCCCCGCTGATTGAACATTACGCCGGCGAACGCCCTCTGTTCGACCTTTACGGGGTCGAAGATGAAATCCAGCGGGCACTGGAGCGGCGGGTAGCACTGAAGTCCGGCGGTTATCTGATTCTCGATCAGACTGAAGCCATGACCACCATTGACGTCAATACCGGCGCCTTTGTCGGCGGGCGCAATCTTGAAGAAACCATATTCAAGACCAATCTCGAAGCCGCACAAGCCATCGCCCGTCAATTGCGACTGCGCAATCTCGGCGGCATCATCATCATCGACTTCATCGACATGCGGGATCGGGAGCATCGCCAGCAGGTCTTGCAGTCGCTTCAGAGAAGCCTTGAACGGGATCACGCCCGCAACGCCATCAGCGAAGTGTCGAGTCTCGGACTGGTCGAGATGACCCGTAAGCGCACGCGGGAAAGCCTGGAGCATGTGCTCTGCGAACCCTGCCCGGCCTGTAGCGGTCGCGGTGTCCTTAAAACCGCTGAAACCGTATGTCTTGAGATCTTTCGGGAGATCATCCGCGAAATCCGCCAGTACAACGTACAGGAACTTCTGGTACTGGCATCCAACGAAGTAGTCGCCCGCCTGGTCGATGAGGAAGCGGATACGCTGTCGGAACTGGAAGCGTTCACCGGTGTAAACATCAAGTTCCGCGCCGAGTCGCAATATAACCAAGAGCAGTACGACGTGGTTCTGCTCTAAAAGCCAGAACCCGGCGCGCCAAGGCAGGGTATCAAGGCAAATACCGAGGCTATGTTAGAATCCGCGGCTGTTTTGGCGAGCCTGCCATAGCCCGATCCGGGCTGACCATGCGGAACACCCACTGCACACACAAGGACCCGACTCAATGAAAAAGGCGACCCTCGCAGCCATACAGATGGCTTCCAGCCCCAATGTCAGTGGCAACCTGCTGGAAGCGGGCAGACTGATCGAAACCGCAGCCCATCAGGGCGCACAACTGGTGGTACTGCCGGAAAACTTCGCACTGATGGGGCACCACGAAACCGACAAACTCGAGATTGCCGAACACGACGGCTCCGGTCCGATTCAGGAATTCCTGTCGCGCGCTGCCGAGCGTTACAAGCTCTGGCTGGTCGGCGGCACTATTCCTATCCGGGGCAATTCCGGCAAGGTGAGGGCGGCCAGCGTGGTGTTTGACGACAAAGGCCAGCGGGTAGGCCGCTACGACAAAATCCACCTGTTTGACGTCAGCGTACCCGGCACCGAGGAGAGCTATCAGGAATCCGCCACCATTGAAGCGGGCGAGGATGCCCTGGTCATTGACACTCCCTTTGGCCGCCTCGGCCTCTCGGTCTGTTACGACATCCGCTTTCCTGAGCTCTACCGGCAGATGGCAGCCGTCGGCATGGACATCATGGCCGTGCCCTCCGCCTTCACCGCCCGTACCGGGGCGGCGCACTGGGAAATTCTGGTCCGCGCCCGGTCGGTCGAAAATCTCTGTTATACGATTGCCGCCAATCAGGGCGGTTTTCACATCAACGGCCGCGAAACCTTCGGTCACAGCATGATCATCGACCCATGGGGCGCTGTTTTGGCCAGCCTCTCGCAAGGATCTGGCGTGGTCACGGCAGAATTTGACCGCGACCGGCTCGAAAAGGTACGGGCTGCCTTCCCTGCACTGGCACATACCAAACTGTACTGTCGCTGATCCGAACTCACCTCAGCCTGCTTACGACCTCACCGGATTCCCTACTATGACCCAAGAAGCGCTTGCGATTGCACAACACACCCTGCTGGAGCCTGTGGGTCTCGCAGACCATGATCTCGACCGCGTAATGGGCCACCTGCTGGGCGGCGCCATCGACACCGCTGACATTTACCTGCAAGCCACCCGCTATGAGTCCTGGGGACTTGAAGACGGTATCGTGAAAGAAGGCAGTCACAGCATTGATCAAGGTGCAGGGATTCGCGCTGTCGCGGGCGAGAAAACCGGCTTCTCTTACAGCGATGACATCGCCCTCCCCGCACTGCTGGAAGCCGCCAAGAGTGCCCGCGCCATTACCCGGTCAGGGCAGGAAGGCACCCGACCGCAGGCCAGCAACCCTTGCCCTCCGGCACTGTACCTGCCGTTTGACCCGCTGCAATCGCTACCAGAGGAAGACAAGATCGCCCTGCTCAAGCGGCTTGATGCAGAATGCCGCAGTCTGGATCCCCGCGTCGAGCAGGTCTTCGTCAGCCTTTCCGGCAGTCATGAGGTCATCCTGGTGATGGGCCAGGACGGTGCCATGCAGGGTGATGTGCGACCGTTGGTCAGGCTCAACGTCAGCGTCCTGGTAGAACAGGACGGTCGGCGCGAACAGGGTAGCTATGGTGGCGGCGGGCGTACGGACTACCACTACTTTCTGGAAGGCGACCGCGCCTCCGAATATGCACGTGAAGCCGTCAGGCAGGCGCTGGTGAATCTCACCGCCGAAGCAGCACCGGCCGGCAACATGACCGTCGTGCTGGGCTCGGGCTGGCCGGGCATCCTGCTGCATGAAGCGATCGGCCATGGCCTTGAGGGTGACTTTAATCGCAAGGGAACCTCAGCCTTCTCTGGCCGCGTCGGCGAGCAGGTCGCTTCGCCACTCTGCACGGTCGTCGATGATGGCACACTGCCGGGCCGAAGAGGCTCGCTCACAATAGATGATGAAGGTACCCCCACAGCCTGCACCACGCTGATCGAGAACGGCATACTGCGAGGCTATATGCAGGACAAGCAGAACGCCCGCCTGATGGGCGTTGCCCCGACCGGTAATGGTCGCCGGGAATCCTATCAACATCTGCCGCTCCCGCGCATGACCAATACCTATATGCTGGCCGGGCCGCATGACCCGGACGAAATCATAGGTTCAGTCAAGCGTGGGCTCTATGCCAAGAATTTCGGCGGCGGCCAAGTCGATATCACCTCGGGTAAGTTCGTTTTTTCCGCCAGCGAGGCTTACCTGATCGAAGACGGCAAAATCACTCGGCCGGTCAAGGGTGCAACCCTGATCGGTAATGGCCCCGATGTCCTGACTCGGGTCAGCATGGTTGGCAACGATCTGCAACTGGATACGGGCGTTGGGACCTGCGGCAAGGATGGCCAGAGCGTCCCGGTCGGCGTCGGTCAACCCACGCTAAAGGTCGATGGACTCACGGTGGGCGGCACACGGGTAGAGTCGGCCTGAGCCTTCACGGAGACCTCCGTCCCTGACCCGGTTACTACACTTTTGAACAACAGGATTTTTCGTGACCCAATCCAATCTTCCCGCCGCGGATCAAGCACAGCTCTATCAACTTCAGACCCTGGTCCAGGAATGCCTTGATGAGGCCAGCCGCCAGGGCGCCACAGGGGCTGAGGCGGGCATCAGCATTGAATCCGGCCTGTCAGTCACCGCCCGGCTGGGAGAGGTGGAAACGGTCGAACACCATCGCAGTCGTGGCCTGGGACTGACGGTCTATGTGGGTCAGCGCAAGGGTTCAGCCAGCACCAGCGACCTGAGTCCAGCAGCGATGCGTGAAACCGTGATGGCCGCCTGCCGCATCGCCCGCCACGCCGCCGAAGACCCCTTTGCCGGGTTGCCGGACCCTGCACTGCTGGCCACCGAGTTTCCGGATCTCGACGTCTATTATCCCTGGCAGATTGAACCCGAGCAGGCCATCGGTCTCGCCATAGCCTGCGAATCAGCGGCCCGCGACGTTCACACGGACATCAGCAACTCCGAGGGCGCCAGCCTCAATACCTTCCAGAGCCTCAGAGTCATGGGTAACAGTCTGGGCTTCCTCCATGGTTATGCCTCCAGTCGGCACAGCCTGAGCGTTTCGGTGATCGGTGAACGGAACGGCCAAATGCAGCGCGACGACTGGTGGACGGTTGCCCGCGATGCCAACGACCTGCAGTCACCCGCAGACGTTGGCCGCATCGCGGCAGAACGCGCCCTTCGACGACTGGGTGCTCGCAGTCTCAGCACCCGCCAGTGTCCGGTCATCTTCGCTGCCGATGTGGCCTCCGGCCTGCTAGGCCACTTCATAGGGGCAATCCGCGGCGGCAATCTTTACCGGAAGTCATCTTTTCTGCTGGATCATCTCGGCAAGGCGGTATTTCCTGCCTTTGTAAATATCCATGAACAACCGCACCTGAAAAAAGCACTCGGGAGCGTCCCCTATGACGCCGAGGGGGTTCGCACCTGTCCGCACCCCCTGGTCAGGGACGGTGTGCTGGAGGCCTATGTCCTCAGCACCTACTCTGCGCGCAAACTGGGCATGACCTCCACAGGGAATGCGGGCGGTGTTCACAACCTGATTATCGACCCGGGTGAGATGGATCTGCCGGGGCTGTTAAATCACATGGGTACCGGCTTGCTGGTCACGGAACTGATGGGCCAGGGTGTCAATCTGGTATCGGGGGACTATTCACGAGGCGCTGCGGGCTTCTGGGTAGAGAATGGCGTGATTCAGTACCCGGTCGAGGAAATCACCATCGCGGGTAATCTCCGCGACATGTTCCTCACGTTGCAGGCCGTAGGCAATGATGTCGATCTGCGCGGCAATACCCGCACCGGATCGATATTACTGGAACAGATGACCGTGGCAGGCAATTAAATCAGTTGCTTGAGGCGCCGTTTGCTGTCACGCGAGCAACGCCCGGTAGAGCCCCATTACCCGCGCTATCACCTCCTGAACCGAGAATTCGGCGAGCGCAATGGCTCTGCCCCTACCGCCCATCTGCTGTCTTAACGCCTGATCGTCGGCAAGTGTTGCCAAGGCCTGGGCCAGAGCCTCCGGGTCATGGATGGGCACCAGCAGGCCATTATCGCCGTCGCGAACGATTTCACGGCAACCTGGGATCTGGGTGGCGACGATCGGCCGACCCGCTGCGGCGGCCTCAATCAGAACCTTGGGAACCCCCTCGCCGTAGGCGGTAGGCAGACAAACAATGCTGGCCTGCGCGAAAGCCGAAGGCATATCGTCGCAGCGTCCCCACCACTCGACCACCCCCTCACGTCGCCAGGTCTCTAGCTGCTCGAACGGTACCGACGACGGATTTTCATCATCCGGACTACCCGCCAGTACGAACCGCGCCATTAGCCCCCGCTCACGGAATAAGTGGGCCGCTTTAACAAATTCCCCAACACCCTTTGCCCATAACATGCGGCAGGCCATCAGGATCAGTGGCGGCCCCGGGGGCGCTTCAGTCGGCGAAAACTCAGTCATGTCAACACCCGCCCCCGGAACCTGGGTGAGTTGGGAGTCCGGCACCCCCAAGGCTCTAACCTGCGCGTAGTCATT
This sequence comes from Methylococcaceae bacterium, assembly GCA_044378425.1. GTDB lineage: Bacteria > Pseudomonadota > Gammaproteobacteria > Methylococcales > Methylococcaceae > UBA6136. The sequence goes on along the minus strand of JBILXN010000011.1, from coordinate 10,444 downwards.
AGGATTTTCGACAATGACATGCCCCTGATTCAATGCTATCCGCAGCGCTAAGGTCAGGGGTAAACGCGTCAGTTTAGCCGTCACACTGGTAGCGGTAAAAAGCCAGCCCAAACCGGCCACATAGTTAACAACAGCCGACTTCTTCCTCATAAAGCGAGCAGCGAGCGTCCCATAGATGACCGGCTTCATCGCAATATGCTGAACCAGATCGGGCCTGATATCACGATAGACGCGGATGATCCGCGCAATCAACTGAAGTTCACGGAGTGGATTTCGACTGCTGCGTTGAATCGGCAAGGGGATAACGGTGGCGCCCCGCGATTCAATGACCTCCTGATATTTGGACACCCTGGTCAGGACATAAACCTTATATCCCTCGGCATGGGCGGCGCTGATATGCGGCAACCAGTGAGAACAGACAAACCAGTCCTCAGTGACAAAGAAGAGTATTTGGGGGGCTGACACGGGTTCTTTCCCTACTGAATGGACAGTCATAGCGGATGGTGGTTATTTTCCGAAAAGTGAGCCGATGGCATCAGCGTTCATTGCGCCTCCAGCCAGGCCTGGAACATCAAAACATTCCAGAGATAAGACGCCCTGTTCTGACGGCCCGACTGGTGCTGTCCCCATGTTTCCTTTACCAGGGCAGGATTGAAGTAGCCTTCGGCCTTCAGCCGTTTGGGTTCGATCAGTGCTTCCGCCCAGCCCTTCAGCGGACCGCGTAACCAGACATCAATGGGCACTTCAGAGCCCCTCCGGGGACGGTCGACCAGGGCCTGCGGCACATGGCGATAGAGCACCTGCCGTAGCAACCACTCGCCCTCCCCTTCACGTATCTTCATGCTAACGGGCAAACGCCAGGCGAACTCCAGAACCCGTTGATCAAGGAAGGGCATGCGCGTCTCCAGGCTGACGCCCATAGCAGCGCGATCGACCCTGGTCAGAAGGTCATCCGGCAAATGGCTCATGGTGTCGAGGTACATCATGCGATGCTCACCATCACGCAGGCCCGGCCATTTAAGGGGATCATTCAGCACCGTTTGCGGTTCGTTGGCGCCGATGACCACACGACGCGGTTCTTTCCAGTGGGAAATCAGATCAATGTAGATGTCCTCCGGTCGTCTGGCGCGGAGAATGCTGGTGAGTTTATGCAGTTTGTCGCCGGCACCGGCATAGCGTAAGCCGGCAGGCAACATGAAACCCAGTCCTCGAAACAGGGTGTTCCAGGCATGTGGCGGTATCACGGTCAACAGACCTGCCAGTGCCGTGCGGGCGTTAGCGGGAAAAAAGCGCAATCGCCGCCAAAGCCTCATCGCCGATAAATAGCGACTGTAACCACCGAACAACTCATCTGCCCCATCGCCACACAGACTCACGGTGACATGCTGACGGGCCAACTGCGAAACCAGAATCGTCGGGATCTGCGATGAGTCGGCGAACGGCTCATCGTAGTATGACGGCAGGCTCGGGATCACGGCCAAAGCCTGTTCTGGCGTTACCCGGTGTTCGGTATGCTCGGTGCCGAGATGCCGGGCAACAGCCCTCGCCTGTTCCGCCTCGCTGTCATCCTGCTCGTCAAAGCCAACAGTAAAGGTTTTCACGGGACGCGAGGAGGTCGCCTGCATCAAGGCGACTACCATGCTGGAACCAACGCTGCCCGAAAGACATGCACCCAGCGAAACATCAGCCGTCATCTGGGTGGCCACTGCCTGTCCTAATAGACTCTCCAGGGTGTCTGCTGCAGCCTGCTCGGTGCCTTCAAACGGCTGTCCCTGTCCACGCAAAGCAGCATCCTGCACCGTCCAGTAGGAGACCGGGTGATTATCGTAACGGTGAAGCCCAAGAGCGATAAAGGTGCCGGGCGGCAGCTTTTGAATGCCGTGATAGAGGGTGTGGGGCGCCGGCACATAACTGTGGCGTAGAAACAAGGTCAGCGCTTCCCGATCAATCTCCGCCCTGAAGTCCGGATGCGGCTTAAAGGCCTTGAGTTCGGAGCCAAACAGCAAGGTGTTGCCTTGCCAACCGTAGTAAAGCGGCTTTTCGCCCATGCGGTCACGGGCCAGATAAAGTACTTTGTCGTGGCGGTCCCACAGTGCAAAGGCGAACATGCCGACACACCGCTTGAGCGTTTCCCCCACACCCCACGACGCTATGGCTGCCAGCAGGGTTTCCGTATCGGAATGACCGCGCCAACGTCCTGAGCTTGCCGGAGAGGTGTCTGCCTCCGGAGGACTGTCAAATAAGGGATGATCGGGAATGGCAGATCGGCCATCCAATTCTTTTCGCAGGTCCAGATGATTGTATATCGCGCCGTTGAAGACGATGACATAGCGACCATTGCCGGACATCATGGGTTGCTGACCGGTGGCACCGGGATCGACGATGGCCAGCCGCCTATGCCCTAATGCCACACAGGCCATGGGATCAGTCCAGATACCCCCCTCATCGGGTCCTCGATGCAGCAGGGTTGCGATCATGCGACCCACAATATCGCTCAGGCGATCAGGGCTGGTTGATTCGGAACGATCAAGAAATCCGGCAAATCCACTCATACGCTTGGTGTCTTTTCAGATAGGGTGTTGTGTCAGCCCGCAAGGACGGGTGCCTTTTGCCACAGCTGTTCGTACAGTCCATGATAGGCGTCAGTAGTGAGTTCCAGAGAGAAATGCTCCAGCACACGCTGACGCGCAACCCCACCTTTGATACGCCTGAGTTCGGGTCCCATCTGAATCACTTCACTCAATGCGGTTGCCAGGGCATCACTATCTCTAGGCGGCACCACCAGGCCGCTATCACCTACCAACCATGCAGCATCACCGACATCCGTCACTACGCAAGGCAAACCCGAAGCCATGGCCTCGCCAACCACCATGGGGAAAGCCTCGCCGTGAGAGGAACTCACGCACTGGATATCCAGACCCGCCATAATGCGTGCGGTGTCACTGCGTTCGCCCAGCAGTAGCGTGTGTGACTCCAGCCCGCAAGCCGCCAGTGTGTCCTTAAGATCGAGATTGCAGTGAGCGACGTTGGGTCCCGCCAGTATCAGCTTCACAGCCGTAGATGACGTGATGAGTTTTGCGATGGCAGAAAATAGATTGCCATGATCTTTCATCGGATGCAGCCGAGCGATCATCCCGACCAGCACATCACTATCGCAAGCACCCACTTCAGCACGAAAATCCGCCCTGGCCTCAGCATCGGGCTTGAAGGTATCCCCGTCAAAGCCATTAGGAATCAGAACCCGCTGCCGGTCCCGGAAACCCAGACGCTGATGCTGATCGGCGCTGACCCGGCTGACGTACACTGTCGCCGCGGGTAAGCGAGAGCACCAACGACTGACCCCTATCACCGCCCGCGTCCCCCACCGCTCGGCGGAGAGATCGTGAAGCGAATGGTGGATGCCCCAGACGACCGGCAATCTGGTGAATAGACCCGCCAGCGAGGCAAACAGGTTGCCATGGTACATCCATCCCTGCAGGACTGCGGGTTTGAGCTGCCGTACCAGGCGGAGGAGTTTGAAGACACCCCGCACCGCTGGCAGTCCCGGCGACATATCCAGCGTGTAGACCGGAATGCCCAGAGCCTCGATCCGCGCCCCCAATGAGCCTTTGTTGATTAGCGATATCACCACCGGCTCGTACCGCTCCCGGTTAGTGGCAGACAACAGCCTGAAGAGCATCATTTCAGCCCCGCCCATGTGGAGTCCGGTGATAACGTGACAGATTTTTAAATTGGCCATGAGCTACTCGTTCTATTCTGTTTGATGGTACGCCATCATCAACGTACCCTGGGTTGCCAAAATCCACATCAGCGGCATCGCAATGATACGTTCACGCCCTCCAAACTCACCGTAGCCGATGATATAAATGGCCGCCTCGACCGCCAGCCATATGAGGCACATCAGCAGAGCGGGCTGTTGCCGCCAAGGCAATCGCCACCCCGCGAAAAAAAAGGCCGGGAGAAAGAAAATCCAGAGCGTCATGCCTGGGTACATGAGTTCGTAAAAGTTGTTACCCGATATCCCGTGAGTCAGGGCCACCCATGGATAAGGTCCCATCAGGGTGCGGGCGATGGCCTTCACCCCATTCAGCCAGAGGGGTTGCTCACGAAGACGGGTGTGCCATTGCTGGCGTACGCTGTTGACGTGAGCATCGTGCGCATTCCCGGTCCGTCTGGCAGCCTCCAACACCCGTTCGGCACCCTGGAAGATCTGAACGTTTTCCATCACTATCTGACCCGGCAAGCTATTTTCAAGGGCGGTCCGAAACCTTGGGCCGAACTGTGCGGCTATCGCAACCAGGGCGATGAGCCCCGCCAGCCCCGTCAGGACACTGCGCCAGGCAGGGCGTTGAACGCCTGACAGCAGCGCACATCCCATCGCCAGGAGCAGTGCTGCCACAACATTGAATCGAAGCACGGATAACAGCCCCAGGGCTCCGGTCAGTACCCCGACATTTGACCAGCAGGTGCCCTCTGACTTGAGCATTCGAACGCTCGCCAGCAGCGCCAATACGATCAGGAAGAGCATGAGCGCTTCACGCAATAACACCGAGCCCCACACCGCAAAATTGGGATCCAGCATCACCAGCAGCGTCGCAACGCCCGCTACCCGCCGTCCAAACAGGCTGTCGGCAAGCAGGTAAACGCCAGCAGCCATCCCCGCCAGCAACGGCACATTCGAGAAAATAGCCGTCATTCGAGAGCCATCACTGAGTGCGTAGATGATGGCTACCCAGATCTGGTAGAGATAGCGGCTCATACCCAGAACCGTGGTGTAGTCGTAGCCATCCGTGGGCAACCACTCCGGGATATTTCGGGCCGTCAGGCCCTTGAGATTAAAGTCGGCGGCTGACACGGCCAGCCCCTGCCAGTGACGGGCCAGCGCCCGGGCATTGCCGTCATAACGGGTTGAATCGGGGAAACTGTCAGACCATTGAGGCAGGGTTTGAACCAACAGGATTTCGGCTGTATACGCCAGCAGGGCGACCGCAAAAACAGTACAAATGACCAGTCTGTATCGGGCAGGGGCGAGTCCCCGAACCACCCCATAAATCCCTGCGGACTCAAACAGAATCAGGGTCATGCCGGATATCGGCAGATCCATAACACCTACCAGCAATCCACACCATAGCGATAGTGCCGCCAGCAAAACAGGTAACCCATTACCGCCGCCCCACGCCAGCGAGGCAAGCCGTTTTATTGATTCTGAAGTACGCATGTTGAGTAAAAGGCAGAGTACAGCAGCCAGCGTTTAGTCAGCGACTATTGCCCATGCTCATGTTAAGGATTCCAATGCAGCCACCGTGGCGGTGACGAGGGAGTCCACACTGAAATGGCTGTCGATGCGCTGACGCGCTTTTACCCCCAGCGTGGCTTTCTCGGCATCGGACAGTTCCAGCAGCTCTCGCCAAGCGTTAACCAGCGCATCGGTATCGCGCGGCGGGATCGTCCGCCCGACATCCCCGACGATCCGGGCAGAATCACCCACATCGGTCACAACGCAGGGAACGCCTGAAGCCATGGCTTCGCCAATCACGTTGGAAAAGCCCTCGCCAAAACAGGATGATGAAGTCAGTATGTCCAGTGCGGGATAGACCTTCGGCATGTCATTACTGGGATGCAGCCAAAGCATTCTGGCATCAAGCCCCAACTCTTGTGCCAAATGTTTCATGCTCTCACGGTAAGCCGGGTCGCCCCCACCCATACAGAGAAACCGAACGTTAGGGTAAGTCCTGGCGAGGGCTGCTGCCGCACGCAGGAATCCGGGATGGTCTTTCATGGGATCAAAGCGGGCAATCAATCCGATAAGGACGTCAGAGTCGGTTAAACCCCAAGCCAATCGGGAACACTGTCGTGCTTCCTGATCCGGGCAGAATCGCTGGGTATCAATGCCGTTGGGGATAACCTTGAGTTTCTCGGCTGGAAAGCCTTTATCAATATGGTAATCCCGCCCTGCCCAGGAATTGACAATAATGAGATCAGCCCACCTCGAGAGCCAGCATTCAAGCCTGAACGCTATACGAGACAATCGATCATAGTGGTCCAGGTCAATATCGGAAGCCCGCACGCCCAGGACAACCTTGACGCCCGGGACGACAAGTTTCAGCAATACCGCGAGAATATTCGGTACGGTGAGGTAACCGTGGATGATGGTCGGCTTTTCTTCCCGTACAAAACCCATCAGTCGCCGAAGAAACGGCAACAGGTCCCAACGTCCTTTTTTGGCCAAATCATGCAGCGGTAATCCAGTCGTGTGAAGTTCCCGCTCAAGGCCGCCGGCACTGTAGAAAACGGCTAGCCGCACGTGATGACCGGCGCTGTAGAGGCGACCACTCAGCAACACCAACTGCCGCTCGGCCCCCCCAAAATCCAGGGAACGCGCCAAAAACAGCAGGGGCTGGTCATTCCTATCTGCACGAAGCTTATCGGCCATATCCCTCATCCGTGTCCTTGCGCGTTTTTTCAGATCCAGCAAGGCACTCGCCAATCAGCTGATCCCATTGATTCATTACCTTTTCCAGCCCAAACCGTTCCGACACTGCCAGCGCATTGCGACCGATACGCGCACGTTCCGCCGGGTTGTTCATCAAGTCGGCCATAGCGTCCGCGAGCGCAGCCTCGTCTCCGGGAGGCACCAGAATCCCATTCACACCAGAGTGGATTATGGCGGCAGGTCCGCTGGGACAATCAAAGCTGATGCAAGGCCGGCCCAGCGCCATTGCTTCCAGCAAGGCCATCGGGAATCCCTCGTACTGGGAGGACAGCACGAAAAGATCAGCATGCAGGAGCATAGGCGCTGAAGGATCAACGTTGCCGGGAAGATAAACCCGATCCTCAAGGCCCGACTCGGCTATCTGCTCCTCTAGCGCCGCACGCTCCGGACCCTCGCCAAAAATGACCAGCCTCCAGTCGGTACATTGCTGGGCAACTCTGGAGAAGGCGCGAATTAACGCGCGGTGGCCCTTCAGAGGGTGCAATCGCCCCAGCGTGACAACGGTATGGTTAGCGAAAAACACGGGGCGAGACGGCAGCCGCTCTGGCATGTCGATATGGACTGGATTTGGAATTGCGGTCGCTCGCCACCTTGGCCATTGCTGACACGCCCAGGCCAAGGTCGGCTCCGTCAACATTACAACGCGACTCGCCCATGGGTAGGTCAAACGCCTGAGCAAGGCCCAGGCACTGCCCAATCGGCGATGGCGGGGGTCGGTATGTTCGGTCGCAATAACGTTAAGGCCCAAACCCAACGTTGCCAGTAAAACCAGGATGTTCGTTTGGTCACAAAGACTCATCACGACATCCGGGTGGCTTCCGGCGATTGCTCGGCGTATGGCAAGCAAGCGTCGAACATTATTGGCGATAGCCTGAAAAACCGTTGATGAATCCTGCATACCCGCAAGACTAACGCGCCCAACCCGGGGATTCAGGCTATAGAAATCAGTCTCTGGGGTGGCTAGCGTCACCACCGTAATCGGATACCCCCGCGCACTAAAGGCATTCGCTAGAATCGAAAGAACCCGCTCGGCTCCGCCAGCACCCAGGGAAGGGGCCACAAAAAGCATGCGTAACATGGGTTTATCCCCGTTAGCCATGATCAAGAATGTCTTCGATCAGGTCCTCCCATAACCCCAAAACGCGCCGTTCGGAAAACCTTTCCGAAACCTCGGGCGCCTTGGCCGCCAGTCGCTGCCGTTCGGATTCGTCCCCCATGAGCCTGGCCATGGCTGCCGAGAGCGCATCCACATCCATGGGGGGGACCAATACGCCGTCAATGCCATCGCGGATAATTTCAGCAGGGCCATTACAGGCAAAACTAATGACGGGTAGGCCTGCGACCATGGCCTCAAGAACCGCCATCGGGAATCCCTCATACCGCGAGGACATTACAAAGATATCCGCATGCATCAGGACAGTAGAAACTTCTGCCACTCTTCCCGGGAGAGAGACCCTGTGGTGCAATCCAAGCGCTACAACCTGGCGCTCAAGACGTGGACGTTCCGGGCCCTCTCCACAGATGACCAGCGTCCATTCCGGAAAGCGCTCCGAAACAGCACAAAACGCATTGATCAAAACATCGTGACCCTTCACCGCTTGCAACCGCCCCAAAGTAATCAGTGTGCGAGCAGCCAGAAATGCGGGACGGACCGGGGTTATCGGTGGCAGTGTCATGTACACCGGATTAGGAATAGTGGTTGCCCGCCAGTTAGGCCATTGGTTCGATGCCCACGCCATCGTCTCCTTGGTCAGCATCACCACTCGCTTTGCCTGAGGATAATAACAGCGGCGTAATAAGTTCCAGCGCCAACCAATAGGGTGATGACGAGGGTCGGTGTGCTCAGAGACAATCACCGGAATACCCGTACCAGACAGCGCCATCAGAACGGCAATATTGGTCGTATCTAGAAAGCTGATAACGATATCGGGATCCTCTCTCAGGATGGCGTGCCTGAGGAGTGAGGTCCGCTTGCGCTGACAGCAAAGATCAAACCAGCGGCAACTCAATTCTGCATCGGCAGGAAGTGTCACCCGCGCCACAGGCGGTTCTACCGAAAAGTAATCGGTATCCTTCTGAGCGAGCGTCACCAGAGTGATGTCATAGCCCTGATGTGCTAGACCTCGCGTGAGACTGACCATCACCCGCTCAGCCCCACCGCAACCCAAACCGGGGATGACGCAGACAATCTTGTTTTTGGGTTTTGCCCCGACAACGTCAAGCCCCCCCAGAGTCCTCACTGTCACCTCAAGAAATGGATCGACGTGGCGCAAAACAGCTTGCGGTATACACCCACCAACCCCCAAACATAATGTGATTCTAGATCTCTTTCCAATGGGATAGATCTCGGTTTATAAGTAAAGCGAGTCGATCTATATCTTCGGAATATTCTTCCAACAATAGTTTTCTCATACCCATGGACAGCGGCTGCCGCGACTCATGAACAACATTCCACCCCCTAATTCTCGACATTATGCCTAATCGCTCCACCCTAAGCACTGATTTCACGTGGTAAAGAACCCGAACCAACCACTCTGGGGGTTTGTGACTCATCGCATGTAAAAATAAGCTCCTAACCTTCTTACTACCATTGACTTTGGGAAATAAACTTTTCCCATCGTCCTCTACACCGAGAAAATCAAGCACTTCAAGATAGACTGACCTAGAATCGCGAGCCAGGTCATCGAAGAGAATCACTTTAAGCCTGCCAGGGGGAACCTGCGAATATATCCTGGCCAACTGGATACCAAGCTTCCCAAGCATTTTGTAGTCTATCAGCCTTGGATCTTTGCAGTTCTTTGGAAGACTTGATCCACTCGCCCTGGTTTCGCATAGTGTCCACGCCAACTCAAAATCTCTCACATCTTCCTCAAGCCCAAGCATCCTCTGCGCATGAAGTGCATAAATCATGTCTATAGGGTTGCGGAGCATGACTATAAATCTGGCCTCAGGAGAGAACGTCAATATATTGGGGATTGCTTCGCATGAATAGAAATAGATCGTTGAGCCCTCCCCAGCCATTTCATGGCTATCACCGCAATGACCGAAGCACTTAGCCAGATATTCAGCCTCGCTGGATACACCTCTAATGTCCGGAAAATCCGTACAGAAATACATGGGTTCCTTGGGTTGAGAAAACCCTATATCGGGATGCCTTCCCAGATACTCGCTCAATGCCGTTGTACCACATTTTGGAGCACCCATTATAAAGAAGCTTGGCCTAACCATACTTAAATATAAAGATATATAACTGAAGAAAAATCTAAAACCAATACTTTCGCAGCCCCATACCACCGAAAACCGTAGGATTCAGACCCAATCTTCTGAGTACATAAACGAGATTAGCCAAATTAAGGACAACCAAACCTATGGCATTCGCAGAAGCAGCACCTGCAACCCCATACTCAGGAACCATGAACCCACCGAGGGACAACGTTATCAACACACTCACCGCAACCATCCGAACCAGGACCCCTTGATGCCCTGTCATCGTAAGAAGCAGACCTACGCTCCCCGTCAGGGCATTCACCATCTGCCCACCGACCAAAATCAACATCGGATAGTAGGCGGCGGAAAAGTCAGGGCCAAAGAGAGCAAGCAGCTTGTCGCCCAAGCTATACAGTACAACCGCAACCGCAACCGTGAACCCCAAAATACCGTAGGCTGCATGGGTTAAAACCGCCTGCAATCGCTCCTTACGCCGAGTGACATACAATTCCGAGATCACTGGCGCCAGATTGAGGTTTACGGCCTGCAAGCCAAAGGCGGCAAGTTCTGAAACCCTAAGCGCCACCGCATAGATCCCTACCGCCTTGGGGTCGGACTGAAGTAACCCAACCAACAGCAGACTACCCTGACTCATCAGCAACTGTATCAAGCCCATCCCACCGAGGGGCAGGCACACAGAAAGCCAGGATCTGACCGTTAGCGCGGGAGAATGGGCACGGGCGT
>JBILXN010000127.1:0-7137 GCA_044378425.1 Methylococcaceae bacterium | reverse complement strand
ACGGGCGGCCCAAGATATTCGAATCTCGCTCTCGGGCGAGGGGGCAGACGAATTATTCGGGGGCTATCCGACCTACTTCGGCGCGGGTATGGCCGAACGCTATGCCCGTCTGCCGGCGAGCCTGCGACACGTCATCCGGCAACAGGTTGAAAAATGGCCGCCTAGCGACAAGAAGGTCACCCTGTCATTTTTGCTCAAACGTTTTGTACAGGGCGATCAACTTGATGGGGTGGCCCGGCATATCCTGTGGACTTCGAGCATCGCGCCCGACATTCTCGCCCGACTGGGCGTCATGACCGAGCCCACACTCTGGTCGGCACCTCAGGGCGAAAGCCTGCTGGATCAGTTACAGCATTACGATCTGGAGCGCCCACTGGCGGAAGGCCTGTTGACCAAAGCTGATCGGGCCAGCATGCATTCAGCGCTGGAATTAAGGGCACCGTTCCTGGATCAGGCCGTCATGGAGTTCGCCGCAGCCTTGCCGGCCAAAGCCCGGATCAAAGGCGTCCAGACCAAGGTCTTTCTTAAGGCTTATGCCACCCGCTACCTGCCCAAAGAAATTGTCTACCGTCGCAAACGGGGCCTCTCGGTGCCGCTCAGCGCCTGGCTGCGCGAACCGCTAAGGGACTGGGCCGAAACGGCGCTGGCTCATCCGGCATTGGCGCGCATCGGCGTCAATCAAGCCGCGGCCCTTTCACTGCTTAAGGAACATCTGCAGCGAAAGGCCGATCATGGCCGAGCTCTGTGGGCACTGATCGTGATCAGCGAATGGCTGAACTGGCTGGAAGGTCTGGACTAGGGCACGGCGGATTTCAGGGGTGAGCGCGTCCGCCGCGAGGCATCAGGCCTTGCGCGCGGTCAGATAGCGATCGAAAGCGCGCAGGCGGTCGACTGTACCAATATCCATCCACAAGCCCTGATGCAGTTGGCCGCTGACTGCGTCCCGGGCCATGGCTGATCGCAAAACAGGCGCCAGCGCAAACCGCCCCGGGCGGCAGTCGGCAAACAGTTCGGGGCGATACACGCCAATTCCACCAAAGGTATGCCGCGGCATACCGTCATCGCGGACGCGTTCGCCCGCCAGATGAAAGTCGCCTTTGGGATGGTGCTCAGGGTTGGGTACCAGCACCAGATGCGCCAGCGCAATCGGCTGTTCCTTGAGCCTGCCAAAATCAAAGTCGGTGGCGATGTCCCCGTTCACCACCAGAAAGGGCGCCTCCCCCAGCAAGGGCAACGCACGAAAGATGCCGCCGCCGGTTTCCATGGCCTCACCTTCGGGCGAGTACTGAATACTCACGCCCAGACCTGACCCATCACCCAAACGGGCCTCAATCTGTTCACCGAGGTGGGCGGTGTTGATGATCAGGTCGGTGATGCCGCCCTGCGCCAGCGCAGTCACCAGATGTTCAATCAGTGCCTTGCCGCCGGCTTCCAGCAGCGGCTTGGGTCTGTGATCGGTCAGGGGCCGCATCCGCTCACCACGACCTGCCGCCAGTATCATGGCCTTCATCTGAGTCCCTCCACCGCCAGCGCGGGCAGCACGCGGGTCTCAAGCAGGCTCACAAATTCGGAAAACTCGGGATAACTCCGCCCCACTTCCAGCACATATCCCAGCGTACGCGGAATATCCCCAAGATAGCCAGGCTTGCCATCCCGCAGGTTGAGCCGGGCAAAAATACCCACGGCCTTGAGGTGACGCTGCATGCCCATCAAATCAAACCAGCCTCGAAAGCGGCAGGTCGCGGCCTCATTCAGCAGTCCCGCCGCCAGCAGGTCGGATCTGAACATGTCCACCCAGCCATATACCCGGTCCGCCGGCCAGGCGATATAGCAATCCCGCAGCAGCGAGACCGCATCGTAGGTGATCGGACCGATGACGGCATCCTGGAAGTCCAGTACACCTGGGTTGCCGAGATCGGTCAGCATCAGGTTGCGGGAGTGAAAGTCACGATGGACGCAGACCTGGGGCTGCGCCAGCGCAGAGTCGATCAATGCCGCCACAGCATTCTGCCAGATCAGGGTTTCAGCCTCTGTCAGTTCGATGCCGAGATACTTTTCAAGACACCATTCGCGGAAAATCCCCACCTCAGTCGCCAGCAACCGCTGATCGTACAGCGGCAATCCGGCCCCGACCGAATCGACTCCCTGCTGCAGCATCAACAGTGCCTTGAGCGCATCGGCATACAGGGCATCGACAGTCGCCGGATTAAGGGCCCCCAGATAATCGCGCTGGCCCAGATCGCCCAGCAGCACAAACCCGTTTTCGACATCAACGGCATGCACGTCAGGCGTCTGCAGGCCGGCGTCACGCAACAGTTTCGCGACCACCAGAAAGGGGCTGACATTTTCCTTGGGTGGCGGGGCGTCCATGACGACATAGCTGCTGTCGCCGGACTGTATCCGGAAGTAACGACGGAAACTGGCGTCGGCTGAAGCGGGCCCGATGGCATCGACGGTCAGACCGGCGCCGGTCTGCAGCCAGGTGAGCAAGGCATTGAAACGACTATCTGTGCTAGGCATGCTGAATAGGATGAGGCGGGCGAAAAAAATTACCGGGGCGCATTGTTACGGTAAAATGCCCACCGACACCGGGCTATTTCACCACAAAGACCGCTTCGCACGATAATGCCAGGACCGGCCATGACCCTAATTTTTCTCGCACCGACCTCACTCATGGCCGTTTTCAACTGCCCCAAGAACCGCCGGTAATACGGCACCGCATGATTTTTCGCTTTTTTCATACGTCAGGACTGCAGGGGCTCGCCTTGTGCGTAGGGCTGTTGCCAGGCGTGCTGAAAGCGGCGACTTCCGACTGGGATTGCGCACAAGCCGGCCCCGATAAGGAATGGGATTGCGGCTCGAAACAGCCTCTGAAAGCAACGCCCTCGGCGGTAGCGGCCACCGACAATGAGGACCATGCCGATGTCTCGGTGGACACCACGACCGAGCGGGTAGGCACCGACATTGAAAAACCCGCCGCCGCGACAAAAATTATCGTCCCCGAGAAGGCCCCCGTGAAGGGCTGGAACTGCTCACCCGAAGATGCCGAGGGAGGCGATACCGGCTGGAAATGCTCATTGGAGGGGCGCGACCCCAGGGGCAAGGCGCATCAGGTGGTCGAGGCTGACGAAGAGCCCAAGAACTGGGCCGAATCCAATGACATCACCCAAGAGGACGAATGGCGTTTTGAACACATGATGACCCTGATGCCGGTCAACCCATGGGAGCGGGCCTGTGCCCCCCGGGTGGGCAAGAAGCGGCCACCGCCGATGGCGGAGTTCCTGCTGAGTCCTGCGGAGAAACTGGCACGCGAGAAAGCACCGATTGAGATTCAATCCGACCACTTTGAGATGATCGACGGCGAAGTCAGCAACTTCTCTGGCGGAGCCGAAATGGTCAAGGCCGACCAGAAGCTCTGGGGCGATTACATCACGCGCAATCTGAAGACCAACGCGATCAATGTGCACGGGAATGTCACCTATCAGGAAAAAGGCATGTCGCTGACCAGCGATACCGGCTTCATGGACGGGGAGGCGAATCGCGGCATCTTTCGCAACTCCCAGTTCATCCTGCCCACGGTACCGGGCCGTGGCACCTCGCGTCTGACCCATATCGATAGCAACACCCTGTCGCGTTACGAGAACTTCACCTATACCACCTGCCCGACCGGCGATCAGGACTGGAAACTGCACGCTTCGCACGTGAAGATCAACAAGGAAACCGGCACCGGTACTGCGCATAATGCCTGGTTCGAATTCATGGATGTGCCGATGTTCTACACGCCCTACATGGATTTTCCCACTGACGCCCGCCGGGTGTCGGGACTGTTGCCGCCCAGCTTTGGCGTCACAGAAGTCGGTGGCTTTGATTTGAGGGTGCCCTATTATTTCAACCTGGCCCCAAATTACGACTACACCGCCCAGCCCCGCTATCTGACCAAGCGCGGCTTCCTGCTGGCCAATGAGTTCCGTTATATCGGTGACATGACCCGCGGCAAGATCATTGCCGACATCATGCCTGAGGATCAGATCACGCATACCACTCGCGGTAAGGTGAATTTCCTGAATGACACGCGCTTTTCCGAAAATCTATCAGGACGGGTCAACGCCAACTGGTTATCGGATTACAACTACCCGACCGAATTGGGCTCCCCGCTGAACATTACCGACTACCGCAACGTGGCCAGCAACGCCACCCTGAATTACGGCAGTCCTTTTGGCGCAATGGGTGCGATGGTCAACTATTTCCAGACCATCGACCCGACCATCCCGAAGAATCAGTATCCCTACTACTTCCTGCCCAGCCTTACACACAGCTATGGTGGCGATGTCTTCGGCACCGGCCTGATGTACAACCTACCAACTCAATATGCCAACATTCAGAGCAGTGGCGAAGGCATGACGACGGCCCAGCGGTTCAGCTTGAGGCCCAATCTGTCCTATCCGATGGAATCCTCGATAGGCTTCATCAAGCCCAGCGCGACCCTCGCCTTCAACCAGTACATGATGGACAGCCCCCAGTACTGGAACCAGGTTCAGCAGGGGCAGGGCGTGACGTCCACCGCCGGCACATCGGAAAATTTCACGGTTCCGATTCTGTCTCTGGATAGCGGCACCTATTTTGACCGGGAAACCGCCATCGGCGAGCAGGCCATCACTCATACCCTGGAACCCCGCCTGTTCTACGTTTATATCCCGACGGTCAACCAGCAGAATGTGCCGATCTTTGATACCACCACGTATGACAGCACCTATTACCAACTCTTCCGTGAAAACCGGTTCACCGGCAATGATCGCATCGGTGATACCAACGAACTGACCGCCGCCATGACCACCCGCCTGATAGATCAGAGTAGCGGTCTCGAACGCTTCCGCGCGACCTTCGGTAATCAGGCCTATTTCAAGGATCGACAGGTCACTCTGGCAGGGGCGCCCCCGAAGACCTATCAGCAGAGCTTTTCCAACCTGATCGGTGACGTTGGCAGCGCCATCACCGAAAACTGGTCGGTCTACAGCGGTGGCCAATACAACGCCGAGTTCAACCAGATCGAACGCGGCCAGGTGGGTCTGCAGTACAACAACAGGAAAAACCAGATACTGAACATCGCCTACCGCTACCGGCGCAATCAGTATTTCGACGGCGGTTGCGACATCAATAACCCGAATAATGGCTGCCTCAACCTGACTGACACCTCGTTTCGGCTCCCTATTTTGGCTGGCTGGCATGCCATTGGTCGGTGGGAATACTCGTTCCTCAACAACATTACACTGGAAAGTTTTTTTGGCTTTGAAAAGGAAACCTGCTGCTGGCGCTTCACGGTGCTGGCCCGTCGCTACATCAACACCATCGAACCGCCCTCGACCGAGCATCCGCAAGGCTACGGCCAGGCCAACAATGCCGTATTCTTCCAATTGGAACTCAAGGGCTTGACCACCCTGGGTGATGAAGTGGACCAGTTCCTCGAACGGAGCGTTACGGGTTACCGCTTCCGCAACTATTGATGACAGGAGTCGTGTCATGCTGAATCTCCGCAACCAAAGCCAGCGGTCCATGTTGACGGGTATCGGTTTTTTGCTGACTACGGTGCTGGCGCTGCCGGCCCTCGCGTCAGTGGACCGAATCGTGGCCGTCGTCGAGGACGATGTCGTGCTTGAAAGCGAGCTTCAAAAAAAGATCGAAACCATTCAGGAAGGGTTGTCGCGCAGCAATACGCCATCCCCCCCCAGCGATGTCCTCGCCCGCCAGGTGCTCGACCGTCTGATTCTGGAGAAAATCCAGATCAGCCTTGCCGAGAAATCCGGTCTGCGGATTGATGACGAAACCCTGAGACAGGCTGTCCAGCAAATTGCCCAACGCAACAACATGTCGCCCGAGGAACTGCGGGCTTCACTGCGTCAGGAGGGGATCGAATATGCGGATTTCCTGGAGCAGATCAGGGGGGAGCTCACCATCCAGCGTCTCCGTACCAGCCAGGTCAATGGTCAGATCAAAATCAGCGAACGCGAGGTTCAGCACTGGCTGGATAGTCAGCACAATGAAGCCGGCAATGCCCATTCGGAATACCTGCTGGGCCACATTCTGGTGTCCACCCCCCAGGCAGCTTCACCCGCTGAAGTTCAGAAAGCACGGGAAAAAGCCGATGGTCTTCTCGCATCAATCAAACAGGGCATGGATTTCAAGCAGGCCTCGCTGAGCGGTTCGGACTCACCACAAGCACTGAGTGGCGGAGAGCTCGGCTGGCGTAAGCTGAGCGAGATTCCCAGTCTGTTTGCCGATATCGTGCCTAAAATGAAGAAGGGCGACCTCGAAGGGCCGATCCGTAGCTCCAGCGGTTTTCACATCATCAAACTCATTGATGTCAAAGGTGGCAGCGAGGAACGCATCACCAAAACCCGGGTTCGCCATATTCTGATCAAGCCCAACGAGCTCATGACGGACGAGGATGCCCGAAAAAAGCTGGAAACCATCAAGAGCCGTATCCAGAACGGTGACGATTTCGGCGATTTGGCAAGGGGTAATTCGGATGACAAAGGTTCGGCTGTCAAAGGCGGTGAACTGGGCTTTGTCTCACCTGGTGCACTCGTGCCGGAGTTTGAAAGCACCATGAACAATCTCAAAATCAACGAACTTAGTGAACCGGTTCAAAGCCAGTTCGGCTGGCACCTGATACAGGTGCTGGAGCGACAGGAGTCGGACGACACCCATGAACTGAAAAAGAAGCAGGCCCAGGATGAGTTATTCAAACGGAAGGTCGAGGAGGAAACCGAGCTGTGGCTGCGGCGTCTCCGCGACGAGGCCTATGTAGAAATCCGGATTCCGGAACTGGCACCCGAGGGCCAGGCCGCTCCAGCCCCGAAATGATCGCCCGGCTGGTACTGACCACGGGCGAACCCGCCGGCATCGGCCCTGATGTGTGCCTGGCAATCGCCCAACACCCCCTGCCTTGCGCACTTGCTGTTGCCGGTGACGCCGACCTCCTCCAGCGTCGGGCGGCACTGCTCGGCCTGTCGGTTCGTATCGTTACCACCCGCCCGGCAGACCTTCAACCCCATCAGGCCGGTTTTTTGCCGGTATGGCCGGTGGCAGAAGCGGCCGATAAGGGCTGTGGCAGGCTCAATCCCGCCAATGCCGGCTACA
>JBILXN010000126.1:0-7190 GCA_044378425.1 Methylococcaceae bacterium | reverse complement strand
CGGTATGCCTCAAGACCCTTGGTCACATCCTTCTTACGCTTGATGAAGGCTGGCGGGTCAAGGACGATGACATCGTAGTGACGACGCTCCTCACGCGCACGCCGAAGAAAGTCGAAAACATCCTCGCAGACCATGTCCATCCTGTCCTCGACCCCATTGAGCACTGCGTTCTGGCGGGCCAGATCCACTGCGGCAGCTGACCCATCGACAGCAACCACCTGGCTGGCTCCAGCCAGTGCCGCTGGAATACCCCAGGCGCCGGTGTAGGCAAACAAATCCAGTACTGTCTTGTCAGCACACAGCTTCGCCAGGCGAGCGCGGTTGTCGCGGTGATCGAAAAACCAGCCCGTTTTCTGACCCTCAAGCGGATCAATCCGGAAGCGGGCGCCATTTTCCTCGATCTCCACCAAGCCTTGCAGTTCACCCTGCGCCAATCGGGTGTAGGACTCAAGCCCTTCCAGGGCGCGCAGCCCGGACATATTTTTAATGATGACCGCGCGCGGCGAGAACAGGCTGTCCAATGCCGCAATCAGGGCATCCTGCAGCCGCTCCATGCCGGCGGTGTTGGTCTGCACCACAAACACGTCACCCAGACGATCCACGACGGCGCCAGGCAGTCCGTCGCTTTCGCCATGAATCAGTCGGTAATAGGGTTTACCGTAGAGCCACTCTCTAAGCGCCAGCGCCCGCTGCAATCGCTTGGCGAAAAACCCGGGGCCTATTGCGGTCTTCCCGCTACGGCAAAGGATGCGGGCTGCGATGAGCGAATCGGGATTGAGGTAAGCCGTACCCAGCGATTCGCCACGCGAACTCTCAACCCTGACCAAATCACCGGCCTTAAATGCCTTGAGCGGGGTGGCGGCGATGTCGACTTCATTGCTGAATACCCACACATGACCGCTGCGCAGGCGGCGGTCTTCATTCTTTTTTAGCCGGAGGACGGGAATTTCGGTCATGGCGATCATTCAAATAGGACAATAATAGGGCGGCATTATGGCACCTGCCCGGGCCCATGCGATCCTGTGTAACCGCATGCGGCCTTGGCGATGATGTACAATTCCGCATTGCATCTTCACTCACGCACCATCATACCGAACATCCAGTGGACACCTTTCATGGCACAACCATCGTTTCCGTTCGTCGCGGCAACACAGTAGTTATCGGCGGCGATGGCCAGGTGACCCTCGGCAATACCGTCATGAAGGGTAACGCCCGCAAGGTCCGCAGGCTTTACCATGGCCGGGTACTGGCGGGATTTGCCGGCTCGACAGCAGATGCCTTCACCTTGTTCGAACGCTTCGAAGGTGAATTGGAAAAGCAGCGCGGCAACCTCACCCGTGCGGCAGTGGAACTGGTCAAGGACTGGCGCACCAACCGCATGCTGCAGCG
The DNA here is from genome assembly GCA_044378425.1 of Methylococcaceae bacterium. Taxonomy (GTDB): domain Bacteria; phylum Pseudomonadota; class Gammaproteobacteria; order Methylococcales; family Methylococcaceae; genus UBA6136. The sequence goes on along the minus strand of JBILXN010000126.1, from coordinate 5,801 downwards.
ACTCGAAGCCCTGCTGGCTGTAGCCGACGAGAAGGCCTCTCTGATCATTTCCGGCAACGGCGACGTCATCGAACCGGAGCATGGCCTGATCGCCATCGGCTCGGGCGGCCCCTTTGCGCAATCCGCCGCCCGCGCCCTGCTCGACAACACCGCACTCGGTGCCCGTGAGATCGTCGAAAAATCTCTGAATATCGCGGCTGACATCTGTATCTATACCAACCGCAACCTCACCATAGAAGAACTGCATCTGCCATCGGAGACGCTCTGAACCATGACGTCCATGACGCCTAGAGAGATCGTCCAGGAATTGGACAAACACATCATCGGCCAAGCTGACGCCAAGCGTGCTGTGGCTATAGCCCTGCGTAACCGCTGGCGTCGGACCCAGGTCGAGGAACGCCTGCGCGACGAAATTACCCCCAAGAACATTCTCATGATCGGGCCCACCGGGGTGGGTAAGACCGAAATTGCCCGCCGACTCGCTCGCCTAGCCAATGCCCCCTTCATCAAGGTGGAAGCCACCAAGTTTACCGAAGTCGGTTATGTTGGCCGGGATGTTGAATCCATCATCCGCGACCTCATTGATGCGGCCATCAAAATGCGCCGCCAGGAAGCCATGGAGGACGTGAAGTCTCGTGCTGAAACGGCGGCTGAAGAGCGGGTTCTTGATGCCCTGCTGCCGGGTGTACCGGGCTGGACTGGCGATGACTCCGGTCAGGAAGAATCCCCCACCCGCCATAAATTCCGCCAGAAGTTGCGTAACGGTGAGCTGGACGACAAGGAAATTGATGTCGAACTCAGCGCCGCCCAGGTCGGCGTTGAAATCATGGCCCCCCCTGGCATGGAGGAAATGAGTGGGCAACTACAGAACATGTTCCAAAGCCTGCATTCGGAGCGGACCCGGACGCGCAAACTGCGGATCAGGGATGCCCTGAAGGCTCTGCAGGAGGAAGAATCCGACAAGATGATCGACGAGGAGGAGATCAAACTAAGCGCTGTGAAATCGGTCGAGCAGAACGGTATTGTTTTCATTGACGAGTTCGACAAGATTTGCAAACGCGGCGAGCATGGCGGCGGCGGACCGGATGTCTCGCGTGAAGGCGTTCAGCGCGACCTGCTGCCGTTGGTCGAAGGCTGCACGATCAGCACCAAATACGGCATGATCAAGACCGACCACATCCTGTTCATCGCATCGGGTGCATTCCACCTGTCGAAACCGTCCGATCTGATCCCCGAAATGCAGGGCCGCTTCCCGATCCGGGTTGAACTACAGGCGCTCGAGACCGCCGATTTCGTTCGCATCCTGACGGAGCCGGATGCCGCGCTCACCGAGCAGTACATCGCCCTGCTGGCGACTGAAGGCGTTCAACTCCAATTCTCCAGCGCGGGCATCACGCGCATCGCCGAGATCAGCTGGGAGGTGAATGAGCGTACCGAAAATATCGGGGCACGCCGCCTGCATACGGTGCTTGAGCGACTACTGGAAACCGTGTCCTTTGAGGCGCCGGAGCGCCATGGCGAAGCCCTGTGTGTCGATCCCGCCTACGTTGAGCGGCAACTCGGCGAAATCGCCAAAGATCAGGACCTGAGCCGATATATCCTGTAAGCGAGTCTTGGTGACCGGCTTGCCGGCGCTAAGGCCAGCCGACCACTTCGCACCCCCATGAATACACCCAGCCCGACCGAGATCACGCTACACCAAAAGTCCCGCACCCTGGAAATCGCCTTCGATGATGGCACCCGCTTTCATCTGCCCTGCGAGTATCTTCGGGTTCATTCGCCGTCGGCCGAAGTCCGTGGCCATGGGCCCGGCCAGGAAATCCTTCAGGTCGGTAAGGAACGCGTCGCTATTACGGGCATACGACCCGTCGGTCTTTACGGCATCTGCCCCAGTTTTAGCGATGGCCACGACAGCGGCATCTTTACCTGGGATTACCTGCACGAATTGGGCGCACAACAGTCACAGCTGTGGGACGATTACCTGACAAAACTGGCGGCCGCCGGCCATGTTCGTCAGGTCTGAGCTAAAGTCCCGCAACAATCAGCAGACGCTATCCTGCGACACACCACGAGAGAATCCCATGAGCGATCAAACCACCCATTTTGGCTTCCGCGAAGTCCCCGAAGGCGACAAGGCCCGCATGGTCAGATCCGTATTCGACTCTGTAGCAGGCAAATATGATCTGATGAATGACCTGATGTCGCTAGGCATCCACCGCATCTGGAAACGGATCGCCATCCAGCTCAGCCATGTCCGCTACGGCGAAAAAGTGCTGGACCTGGCCGGTGGTACCGGTGATATGACGGCCCTGTTCCGCAACCGCGTGGGCGAGACAGGCCGCGTGGTTTTATCGGACATCAATGCCGAAATGCTTAAGCGCGGTCGTGATCGCCTGATTGATGATGGCGTCGCCGAGGGCATCAGCTATGCCCAGATTGATGCCGAAAAACTTCCCTTCCCGGATAACTCTTTCGATTGCGTGTGCATCGCCTTTGGCCTGCGCAATGTGACACATAAGGATGAAGCACTGAAGTCAATGCTGCGGGTACTGAAACCGGGCGGGCGCGCCATTATTCTGGAGTTCTCCGAGGTTCAGGGCTCTCTGCTCAAAAAAACCTACGACCTCTATTCTTTTAAACTGCTGCCGATGATGGGCAAGTTGGTCGCCAATGATGCCGAGAGCTACCAGTACCTGGCCGAATCCATCCGCATGCACCCCAATCAGCAATCGTTGAAACAGATGATGGAGGATGCGGGGTTCATGCGCTGCGAATTCTTCAACCTGACGCACGGCGTCGTTGCCATACACCGCGGGTATAAAGCCTGACCGTGGCGAACTCGTCTCCCCTACTGGTGGCTGGACTGACTGCGGGACTGCAATCGGCACTGGCTCATGCCCTGGCCGTATCGGCCAACGGCCCTGAGCTTTTAACGCGGGTTGCGGGCCGGGTCATCGCCCTACAACTGCGCCCGTCGGGCGCGACCCTCTACCTTTGCCCCACTGACAGGGATGTTCTGCTACTGACCGACATCAACGGCGAGGCCGACGTGACGATTGCCGGTAGCCCGCAAGCCCTGATCGGCATGGGACTTGTCGGCAAAGGATCCGGACAGCCGTCTGTGGGATCTATTGAGATTATCGGTGATACCGAGGTCGCACGCCGTGCTCAGGCGCTGTTCAGGGAACTCGATATTGATTGGATCGCCCTGCTGGCGCGACATACCGGGCCTGCGATCGCCCGTAAACTGGGCAGCTTGGCTCAAACTGGCAACGGCTGGATTCAGGATACAGCCCGCGCATTCCGGGCAGATCTCACCGAATTTCTTCAAGAAGAGGCATTATTATTACCAACACCCGACGAGACCGATGACTTTCTGGCCATGGTAGATACTCTGCGGGCCGACCACGACCGGCTGAGCGTGCGTATTGCCCGGCTCGAACAGAGCCTAATGTCTGCCGCCCTGACACCGCCCGCCCAAATCCCGTGATCAAACCTCGCAATCTTCAGCGCTTGCTGCACATCCAGCGTGTGCTGCTACGCAATGGCCTCGATGATATGGTCAGAGCCATGCCTCTGCCCGGTCCGCTGAGGTTTGCCGCCACCGCCGCGCCGATTCGTCGCCTACGCTCCCCCGAAGAACCTCGAGGGGTACGTATTCGCTGTGCGCTGGAGGAGTTGGGGCCGATATTCGTAAAATTCGGTCAGACCCTATCCACCCGGCGCGACTTGCTGCCGGATGACATCGCTGAAGAATTGGTCAAACTGCAGGACAGGGTGCCGCCTTTCCCCGGTGAGCAAGCCCGCCTAAGAATTGAGCAGGCACTTGGCAAACCGGTTACAGACCTGTTCCAGGCATTCGAAGAAACGCCGCTGGCATCGGCCTCGGTCGCGCAAGTCCATGCAGCCCGCCTGCCATCGGGTGAGTCGGTGGTCGTCAAAGTACTGCGGCCAGGCATCGACCACCAGATTAAGGCCGATTTGGCCCTGCTCTATGAGGCCGCGCGGCTGGCTGACCGGTTTTGGAGCGGCGCCAAGCGCCTGCGCCCGGTCGAAGTCATCGCGGAATTCGAGAAAACCATCCTGGATGAACTTGACCTGGTCAGGGAGGCCGCCAATGCGGCGGAGATCAGGCGACGGTTCGAGGGCTCCGAGATACTCTACATTCCGAAGGTCTATTTCGATCTGACCCGCCAGGATGTGATGGTAATGGAGCGGATTTCGGGTATTCCCATCGGCGATATCGAACAACTGCGGCAGGCAGGGGTAGACCTCAAGTTGCTGGCGGAACGGGGCGTCGAAATCTTCTTCACCCAGGTGTTGCGCGACAGCCTGTTCCATGCAGACATGCACCCCGGCAATATTTTTGCCACCCCGGATGCCCGCTACATCGCTGTAGATTTCGGGATTGTCGGAAGCATCTCACATGAGGACAAACGCTATATCGCTGAAAATTTCCGGGCATTTTTCAATCGCGACTACCGCCGTGTGGCGGAAATGCATGTTGAATCTGGCTGGATTCCCAAGGATACCCGAGTGGTGGAGTTTGAAGGGGCCATCCGCGCCGTTTGCGAGCCGATCTTCGAAAAGCCGCTCAAGGATATTTCTTACGGTCATCTGCTGCTCAGGCTGTTTCAAGTGGCCCGCCGCTACGAGATGGAGGTTCAGCCACAACTGGTATTGCTTCAGAAAACGCTGCTGAATATCGAGGGCTTGGGTCGGGATCTGTATCCCGAACTTGATCTCTGGAAAACCGCAAAACCTTTCCTTGAGCGCTGGTTCAAGGCCGAACTGGGTCCCGCCGCCAGCCTGAACAAGCTTCGTGAGCAAATGCCCGAATGGGCCCAGGCCTGGCCGGAAATGCCCATGATGGTCCACAAGACGCTGAGCGATGCTGCGCGAGGCCAACTCAGTCTCTCACTTCGCTCCACAGAGTTGGCGTGCATCCAGCGCGAATTGCGAGAACATCACCGTCGCAGCCTCCTGGCCAGCACCGGCGGCGCCCTCCTCATCAGCGGGGCCATTTTATCAGCGGTCGCCAACCTCTTTATCCCTGCTGCGCTTGCAGGCAGTATTGGCCTTGTACTGGTGTTGGCTGCCTGGCTCTAGTGCCGCATCTTCCGTGGTCGGGCGATCGGTGTTTTCACAGATGTAACGAGATCGGGCTTCATTTAAATCGCCAACTGCGGATACTCAGACAAACAGGGTACCTTCTCTTTTCCTATTGGATACAGAAACATGGCGTCGAAAACACCACCTCAACGGCATCAATTAGCGACTCGCCGCAGCGAGGAGTGACACCGCTAAAAGAATCGCATCCCGTTTCCCTGCGAAAAAAAGCAAGCTTAATGCTTGAACATGATTGTTAACCTACATAGAATAGGAACCCGAGGCAGGACAGGGAGATATTCAAACTTTCCCGCCGAGATCTGTAACTCTGGTTACTTCCATAAGGCGATTGTGTCGACAATGGCAACAATCGGAAAAAAAAACACTGAAGTCTGTTGAGGTATAAATCATGGAACAGGAAAAAGATAACTTTTGGGTCTGGATTGGTGCTTTGATCATTGCAGTCATCGTCGGCGTGTTAATTCTGAAGGCGAGAGAAAACGAAGTCAGCGGCTGGGACAATGGCGCTATTCAGGAATCAAAAAGTGAAGTGAACAAGCAGCTCTCTAAGCAGAAGTAAGGCTGAACAAGGCGCTTTTGGGTTTTATACCCGAAAGCGCTATTGAAAAATAATAATAAAAATCGCCAGAAACAAGCCTTCGCTTGTTGACCCAAACTAAAACCCTGCCGCT
>JBILXN010000146.1:0-6261 GCA_044378425.1 Methylococcaceae bacterium | reverse complement strand
TCCGGGTCTTCCCGACTTTCCCGGCTATGTCAGTAATGACCGGCTCTACATCGTCACGCCCTTGCTCGGGACACCCGCAGCCCCCGGGGTGCTGATTGATGCGATTCCACCTGACGCCCCCCCGTTGCTGAACCCGATCGATAATCAGCCCATCCTCACCGCCGCATTTGGTCTCCCCCGCTACGATGGCAACGGCGCCAGAAATATTGGTGCGGTACAGACCAGTCTCGCGTCGGGCCTTGTCCTCAATTCAACGGGTGATGCCAATGCGGTCGTGAGTTGGAATCAGGTCAGCTTAATAGGATCCGGTTACCGGTTGTCTTACCGCCCGGTTGGAACAACAGCGTGGAGTACCAAAGATTTTGGTGCTGATGTGTTCAGCGCGGTGTTGACGGGCCTTACCAATGGCACACGCTACGAGTTTGAGGTTTCAGGTTTGAATGCCTCGGGCGTCGGCCCTGCCAGCAACATTGTGACGGGCACACCCTTAGGTGGCGCACCGACGGCTCGTCCAGATAACTACAGCACCGCCAAGAACGTACCTCTGGTAGTCGCGCCCAGTAAGGGCGTGTCGATCAACGATGCCGATCCCAACAACGGGGCGCTGACGCCCTCGCTGGTCAGTCCTCCCCAGCACGGGCAAATTCAGCTTTCGGGCGATGGCAGCCTGACCTACACCCCGGCAACCGGCTATGTGGGATCGGACACCTTCCAGTATTCGACCACATCCTCCGTCTCTGGCCTGACCAGTCTTTCGACGTCAGTGACACTTAACGTTGCGACTTATGCGGCTGGAGCCGGTGGTTCTGCCGGCGCTGGCCCCAATGGCGCGACACCTATAGCCCCTGTCGCAAACAATGATGCGTGGACGGTGCCCTTCAACACCCCACTAACCCTGCCGAACTTCGGGGTACTCACCAACGACTTCGATCCGCAGGGGTATCAGCTGCGGGCTACGGTCAAGGATCAGCCTGCTAATGGCACACTGGTGCTCGACCCTATCGGTGGCTTCGTCTACACACCCAATACGGGCTTCGTGGGTCGGGATACCTTCACCTATACGGTCAGCAACGGGGTGCTGTCGAGCGTTGCCACCGTGACGCTGAACGTACTGGGCAACGGTACCAACGAACCACCGATTGGCAATCCCGATGCCTATGCCACGCCGAAAGACGTGATTCTGAACGTCGCTTTACCGGGTGTGCTGGCCAATGACTATGATCCCGAAGGGGCTACCCTGAGCGCTACCATTCAGGACCAGCCGACCCATGGCCTGCTTGCGCTTAGCACGCAGGGGCATGTGTCCTACTTCCCCCAATCCGGCTACATCGGGACGGACACATTCACCTATGTGCCATCGGATGGTGTGCAGACGGGTAACCCTGTTCGGGTGACGATTTCGATCCGGGATCCAGCCACCGACCAGGCCCCGGAGGCGCATCCGGATCAGTGGTCCACCGCCAAGGGGACGACGCTTGCCGTTGCCCCGCAGAACGGCATCCTGTTGAACGACCATGATGCGGAGGGTAATACGCTGAAGATCACCTACCTGACGCAGCCGACCAACGGTATGTTTGCGCCGGTCGATGGCGGTGGGTTTGTCTATACGCCCAATGGCGGTTTCACGGGCAATGACAGCTTTACCTACTCGGTCAGCGATGGCATCAAATCCAGTGCGCCGGCGACCGTCACCTTTAGGGTTAATGCCAATAACCGCTTACCGCGGGCACGCAACAATCATTACCCCCTGCGTGAGGATGAAATCCTTGATGTCTACGGCCCCGGGATTCTGGCGAATGATGTCGACCCTGAAGGTCATGAGCTGACACCGATCATCAAGCGCTATCCGCAGCATGGTGCCCTTGCGTTGCAACTGGGTGGTGGGTTTACCTACATACCGGATCTCTATTACCACGGTAAAGACAGCTTCGCCTACACGGTCACTGATGGCGAACTGGAAAGTAAACCGGCCACGGTCAAGTTCACGATCAAAAAGCCATCGCGTAAGGTGCTGCGTTCGCCTCGGGCCGGTCGCAACCGCTACAGCCTGCCGGTCGGGAGCGTCCTGAGTGTGCCCGCCCGTGGCCTGTTGGGTAATGACAGAGACCCGCAAGGTGATCCTCTGCTGGTCTATTTGGACGGCCCCCCGTCCCATGGCAGCGTCCATCTGGGTATCGATGGCAGCTTCAGGTACTACCCTGAGGAGGGCTTTACCGGCGATGACCAGTTCACCTACCGAGTGTATGACGGACTTTTCAGTAGTAAACCGGCGAGGGTCCGGCTGGTTGTCAAGACGCACGAGAAAGCCCCCAGAGCCACAGGGAGCACATTCCAGAAGAGCCCCAATGTTCTGGTCGAACGGGTCAATGCCCCTGGACTTCGCCAGCACGCCAGTGACAAGAACGGCAATTACCTGACGCCGTTCATTGAGGATTACCCGAAACACGGGCTGCTGAAACTGAATCCGAATGGTGCGTTCGCCTATTACCCGGATAAGGGTTTCCGGGGCGTTGACCGATTCCGCTGGCGGGTCACGGACGGTCTGCTCGACAGCAATCTGGCTACGAGTGTGCTCGACACCCGCAGCGGACAGTAACTGGAGTGGCATCACCAACCTGACGGGTTTTCCGGTGATGCCACGACGTCTGACGTCTTGGGTCAAGGTTGGTTATGAACCTGACGGCTTTTCAGCCGGATACAACGTTCCCCCGGGAACAGGTTACCTGGACAACGACGACGAGAGCCGACTGGTTAACAGCCTGCGAGAGAGTCTTCAACCGTAAAAAGCAGTTCTTCCCGAAGCCGGACCGTAACCTCATCCTATAATCCGGCACATGATTGAGCAGGAAATCACCCGAATGGGTGAGGGAGCGATGACCGCATTGAAACCGGCGCCTTCGATCCCAACATCATGCACTAACCCTAAAAAAGCAGTTCTTCCCGAATCCGGACTGTACCCCCACCCTGTGATCCGGCAAATGATTGACCAGGAGATCACCCGATGGGTGACAGTATGAAGCGGGTAGAGATGGCGAAGGATCGGCCCTCACATTCTTCGGTCGCTGAGGATCTGAAGCGCGATCACGTCGGGTGGACAGTCCGCGGTAAGAGGGCATGATCAAACGGCAGTGACGCCCTTGGGTCAGATGGCCTTTGACGATGTACCGGTTCGGCGCTCGCGCACCCCAATCAGCCGCCCACTGCCGTTTTTAGGATAAAGAGTAGCGCTTATGCCGCCGGCGGCGGTCGATCACGCCGGGCCGGCGGTTTTTTTGATCGGGCTTGTCCGGCGGCAGGCGTCGGAACTGCATTCACGAACCATCACGCAACAGGGGCTCCATGAAATTCAAGGATTATTATCAAATCCTCGGTGTCGCCCGGGATGCCAGCACGGCCGATATCAAGAAGGCCTATCGCAAGTTGGCGCATCAGTATCACCCCGATATTTCCAAGGATCCGGAGGGAGAGGAAAAATTCAAGGAGGTGAACGAGGCCTACAAAACCCTCAAGGACCCGGAACTGCGCAAGGCCTATGATGACTTGGGCCGGCATGCCAGCGGCGAAAACTTCCAGCCGCCTCCCGACTGGGGTAGCCATTTCTCCCATGCGGGCGGTGCCGGCTTTGGGGCTGGTTTTGAGGGCATAGACCTGTCCGACCTGTTTGCCGAGATGGCCCGTCGTGGCGGTGATCAGGCGGACGGTTTTGGCCCGCGTGGCGCGGGACACGGTCAGGGTTTTCCCATGGCGGGGCAGGATTTCGAGGTCACTGCCCCTCTCTCGCTGGAAGAGGCCGCCAGCGGCACCTTGCTTGAACTCCATCTCGATATGCCGGAATACGATGCGCGAGGGCATGTCCGGCGTATCCCCCGAACCTTTAAGGCCCGTATTCCCAAGGGCGTCATCGATGGCCAGAAAATGCGACTGGCGGGCAAGGGCGGCAAGGGTCTTCACGGCGGGCGTAATGGCGATCTCTATCTCAACATCGTCCTGCACCCGCATGCCCTGTTCCGGCCCAGCGAGCACGACCTGTACCTTGATCTTCCCATTAGCCCGTGGGAAGCCGCGCTGGGGGCGACGGTCGAGGTGCCGACCCTGGATGGAACCGTCAGCCTCAAAATCCCGGCGGGTACGCCGGCGGGTCGCAAGATGCGACTGGCGGGCAAGGGATTGCCCAAGCCCCATGATGGTCATGGCGATCTGTTCATCATCGTCCAGGTTGCCTTGCCAACCGAATTGAATGAGCGGGAGCGGGAGTTGTATCGGGAACTGGCCAAGGCTTCAAGCTTCAATCCGCGCGGGCATTTTGTCCAGGCCGCACATGGCAAATAAGGTGATATCCATGCCACAGCAAGACACAAGCATCGTCCAGGCCGACATCGCCTGGCTGAGCATCACGGAGTTTAGTGAAATCTCCGGACTGACCCCGGAGCAGGTGCAGGAACTGGTCGATCTGGGTGTGCTGGCACCCTCCGGTACGGCTGCCGCCGACTGGCTGTTCAACCACCAGACCATGACGCTGGCCCGTCGCATGCGAAGATTGCGGGATGACCTTGATCTCACGCTGGATCTGCAGGCGCTGGCGCTGGGCTTCCGGTTGCTGGAGCGCATCAGCGAACTGGAAAGCGAACTCGCGCGCCAGCGGGCACAGCAGTTGCGAGTCCTTTAGCCCGCCCGGGCCTGCTCCCGGGTTAAACTAGGCGCCTATGATTGAATTTGCCTGGTTCTGGATGTTTCTCGCCCTGCCTCTGCCGTGGCTGGTCCGGCTGCTGCTGCCGTCAGCACCCGAGCCAGCCGACATGGCGCTGCGTACCCCGTTTCTCGACGATCTCTCCGGCCTGCCCGCGATCAGCGGCCAGCGGGTGACGGCCGGCAAAACGGTTTGGCTGGCCTGGTTGGCCTGGCTGCTGCTGGTCACGGCTGCGGCCCGACCGGAGTGGCTGGGTGATCCGGTGGAGCAGGGTGTCAGCGGTCGCGACCTGATGCTGGCGGTGGATCTCTCCGGCAGTATGGAAATCGCCGATTTTATGCTGCGTGGCAAAAAAGTTGACCGGCTGACGGCAACCCAGGATGTTGCCGGTCACTTCCTTGAGCGGCGGGTGGGTGACCGGCTGGGGTTGATTCTGTTCGGCGAAACGGCCTACCTGCAGGCGCCGCTGACCTTCGACCGCAAGACCGTGCACACCTTACTGGATGAGGCCGTGATCGGGCTGGCGGGTGACAAGACGGCCATCGGCGATGCCATCGGCCTTGCGGTCAAGCGCCTTCGCGACAACCCCAAGGACCAGCGAGTGCTGATACTGCTGAGCGATGGCGCCAACACCGCTGGTACGGTCGCCCCGTTGCAGGCGGCTGATCTCGCGGCGCGTGTCGGCCTCAAGGTCTATACCATCGGTATCGGCGCGGATGAAATGGTCGTGCGCGACCTGCTTGGCAGCCACAAGGTCAATCCCTCACAGGACCTGGACGAACCGACTATGCGCGGCATTGCCGAAAAAACGGGGGGGCGCTATTTCCGGGCCCGCGATGTAGAGGAACTCGAAGGCATCTACCGGTTGCTGGATGAACTGGAACCGGTCGAGCGCGACAAGCGGTACTACCGGCCCCATAGCGAACTTTACCCCTGGCCCCTGGCCGGCGCCCTGGTGCTGGCCATGGCGCTGATTCTGACGACGCAGCGCGCGCGGATACCCCGATGAGCGCGTTCCATTTTCTGCGACCCTGGTGGTTGCTGGCCCTGATTCCCGTTCTGCTGCTGATCCGTCACATGCAGCGCGGGCAAGCCTCGGCGGGTGACTGGCGCGAATACTGCGACCCCGCCCTGTTGCCGCATATCCTGATCGGTCAGGCAGCGCTGCGGTCGGTTTCGCGCTATCCGCTCTGGCTGGCGGGAATGACCGGTCTGCTGGGTGTACTGGCGCTGGCGGGCCCGGCCTGGGAGCGCTTGCCAACCCCGGTATTCCGGAATCTTTCGGCCCTGGTCGTGGTGCTTGATCTCTCCTCGGGCATGGACGCCACCGACGTCAAGCCGAACCGGCTGGAGCGGGCCCGCTTCAAGATCGACGACATCTTTCGCGCCCGCAAGGACGGCCAGACCGCACTGGTCGCCTATGCCGGTGACGCCTTCACCGTCACCCCTCTGACCGATGACGTCAGCACCATCACGGCCCAGTTGGGCGCACTCTCGCCGCGCATGATGCCGATTCAGGGCAGTCGCATGGACCTCGGGCTGGTGGCTGCCGGCCGGCTGCTGTCCCAGGCCGG
>JBILXN010000125.1:0-7254 GCA_044378425.1 Methylococcaceae bacterium | reverse complement strand
AATAAAAAAATGCGACATTTTGTCTCACCCCTCCCCGCCCCTCCAGGAACTGCTCATCGCAACATCCTGATCACGAACTCATCCGCCAGCGTACGTCAGAATGTGTGCGCCACGCCATTCGCAATGTTGCGATACGCGGCATAGCCGACCGCTGCCCGCATGATTTAACGCAGGCTCTGGATTTTTAACCTATCTACCTGATTTGAATGGGAATTAGCGCATCACGGCAATGATCCGTCTGCTGGACGGTCTGCGCGATCCTGACGAGATAGAGCACGAACGCGCCCCACTGTGACCCTGCACACTGGCCGCAACGAGTTACCGGCCCATATGCAGGAGCACTACGGGCTGATACTGCGGCCAGCTTTGCCAGGATACTGCCGGCGACCCGCTACCCGGATGTCCTGTTGCGCCGTCGGTCCAGCCCCAGCAGCCACTCCCGACACAGCGCAAACAGCGCCTCCAGCTGATCGACTGGCGGCGCCGGGCGGTAGGGCGCATCGGCCAGCAAGCGACCCGGGCCATCACTAAAGCGGGTATCCCCCGTTTTTTGATCGAGCCAGCGCAGCCAGTCTTCGCCGGAAAGTGCCGCAATCTCCTCGCGCGGGCCGCGACTGAGCGCCACCCGCTTCATCAGGATTGCCAGCTGCCGGAGCTTGTCGGCCTCGCTGCGGCCCCCATCTGCCCGCAAATCATCCAACGCGGCCAGTGCCAATTTGACCGGCGTCACCCGCCGCCAACGGCGATAGACCAAAACGCCGATCGCAATCAGCAACACCAGCACGCCCAGTAGCAGCCACCAGCCAATGGCAGGCGGCCACCAACCGACAGGCGCTGGCAAATGAATATCGCGGAGTGGCAGTTGTTCCATGGTTAGACCGGCGGGGCAGGGCGACGGCTGCCGCGGTGCAGGACATCCAGCGGTGTCTCGGCGGTACTGCAGGACACAAACCGCCAACCATGGCGACGGGCCAGTGTCTGCACCTGGTCATGACGCGCCTGAAAGCGGCGGGCATATTCGGTTTCGGCGCGGCGGTCGGGGGCGATAATCACATCCCTGAGGCCATCGGCGTAGCGGTGCCGACCCACCGGCAATCGCTGCTCCAGCGGATCATGAACCATCACCAACACCCCGTCGCAGTGTCGGGTCAGGCGGCCAATCGCCGCTTCGCCACTGGCACCCAGCTGGCGAAAATCACTGAACAGAAAGACCAGACTGCCGGGACGGGCATGTCGCGGCAGCCGCAACAGCGCATCGTCCAGTGCCTGCTCCGGCGCTCGCCCGCTCTGGGGCCGCGCCGATTGTTCGGCCAGTGCCTTGAGCATGCGCAACACGGCGCCATGACCATGATCAGGCTTCAGTTCAAGGCTACCCGCTTCCGAGAAAATCTGGCCACCGATGCGATCGCCATGGCGGCGGGCACTCCACGCCACCAGTGCGGCCAGTCGGGCGGCCATGGCCGATTTGAACATCCCCCGGGTCGCGAAGAACATCGCCGCGCGCAAATCGACACTCAGAAACACCGGACGCTCCCGCTCCTCCCGAAACAACTTGGTGTGGGCCTTGCCCGTGCGCGCCGTCACCCGCCAGTCCAGACTGCGAACATCGTCGCCGGGCGTGTAGAGCCGGGTTTCATCAAATTCCATACCCCGCCCCTTGAAGTTGGACAGGTACTGACCACTTTGAAGCGCGCGGGCCGTCGGTCGGGTAAGACTAATACCCGCTGCCGGTCGGCTCAGCGCAATCAGTTCGTCCAGGCTGGGACGGATGGCACTGTCGTCAGCCGCCGCCCTTGCCGCTGTTTTCATCATTCGCATCACTACAAAAACCGCTGTAAGACATTATCGAGAAAATTGTAGCCGCTATCGCTGCAACGAAGCGCGTCGCCGTCGCGTTCCAGCAGCCCCTCGGCCCGCAAGGCCGACAACTCCGGCTCCAGAGCCGACAGCGGCAGACCCGTCCGCTCGGTAAAGAGGCCCGTAGCCACCCCATCGCGCAGCCGGAGGCTATTCATCATGAACTCAAACCGCCTATCCTCAGCCGCAACCCTCGTCACACTGCCCACCCGTTCCGAGTCAGCTACCGCCTCCAGATAATGCTGCGGATGCTTGATCCGTGCAGTACGTCTGATCGTGCCAGTCACCGGATCGCTGATCTTGCCGTGAGCACCCGCGCCGATGCCGAGATAATCGCCGAACTGCCAGTAGTTCAGATTATGTTGGCAGCGAGCCCCCTCACGCGCGTAGGCCGACACCTCGTACTGGCGATAACCGTGCTCCGCCAGCACGGCCTGACAGCTCTGCTGGATCGCCCAGATCGCCTCATCCTCCGGCAGACGCGGCGGATATTTATGAAAAACCGTATTCGGCTCCAGGGTCAGCTGATAATAGGACATGTGCGTCGGCTGCAGGGCAATGGCACTGCGGATATCGGCCAGCGCCTCATCGCCGGTTTGCTCCGGCAGCCCGAACATGAGATCAAGATTGAAGTTATCGAACCCCGCGGCCCGCGCCATCTCGGCTGCATTGAGCGCCTCTTCGCGGTCATGAATACGGCCCAGACGCTGCAGTTGGCGCGGGTCAAGGCTCTGAACGCCAATCGACAACCGGTTGACCCCTGCCTGCCGGAAGCCCCTGAATTTGCCGCACTCGGCGGTGCCGGGATTGGCCTCGAGCGTAATCTCCGCCGCCGGCGCCAGTTCAACCCGCTCACGCACGCCCGTCAGCAGTGTGGCAATCGCCTCGGCGCTGAACAGACTGGGCGTACCGCCGCCGATGAACACGGTTTCAATTCGGCGCCCCGCCACCGCGGGTAGTTGCTGATCGAGGTCCAGCAGCAGGGCTGAAATGTAGGGCGCCTCGGCCAGCACAGACTCGGCCCGGTGCGAATTGAAATCGCAGTAGGGGCACTTGCGAACGCACCATGGAATATGAATATAAAGACTGAGCGGGGGGACTGACAGCATGATGGTCATAGTGTAACCCGAGGGCGGGGCCGATGAGCCGCGGTCATCGTTGCTATACTGCAGCGCCTCACCGACACCCGACGACCATGCTCAGCTATCGCCACGCCTTCCATGCCGGCAATCACGCCGATGTTTTCAAGCACATGACCCTGACCCTGCTGATGCGCGCCCTGCTCAGGAAGGAGAAACCCTTTTTCTATCTCGACACCCATGCCGGTGCGGGCCGTTACCATCTGGGCTCGACCATGGCGAAGAAAAACCGCGAGCACGAAACCGGCATCCGCCGCCTGTGGCATGAAAAAACGCCGCCCGAAGCCATCGCCCACTATCTTGAAGCCGTTCGCACCACCAATCCGGCCCGTGAACTGACCTGGTACCCCGGCTCACCCCGCATCGTCCGCCACTTCCTGCGGGAACAGGACCGCATGACCCTGTGCGAACTCCACCCCAGCGACGCCGGGCTGATCGCCAAGGAGTTCTCCGGAGATCGGCTGGTGCGGGTGGCACAGCAGGACGGCTATCAGGCCATCAAGTCCCTGCTGCCGCCCGCGGAACGGCGCGGTCTGGTCCATATCGACCCCGCCTACGAACTGAAGGATGAGCGCAAACGGGTGCTGGAAGCCGTGTCAGAGGGCTACCGGCGCTGGGCCACCGGTATTTTCGCCATCTGGTTTCCGATACAGGACAGAGCCACCGCAGACAATTTCCTGCGCCGGTTCAGGCGACTCGGCGTCGCTCACGCACTGGTGGCAGAACTCAGCATACTGCCCGACGAACCGTTTCGACTTAACGGCAGCGGCATGATCATCATCAACCCGCCCTGGCAGCTGGAGCAACAGCTCAGGTCAACCCTTCCCTGGCTGTGGCAGACGCTCAGTAACGCCGGACAGGGCGGCTGGCGGGTTACGGACCTGTCTGCAGAGCGGCCCGCGGCAGACCCGGACTAGCGACCCATCGGCCGGCGACGGCACTCAGCGACCGCCCTGCCGCGCCTGCCACCACTGCAGCAGGCGGCTTTTGACTGCCCCCCACAAGACAACGGCCTGCTGTCCCCGCATCAGCAGCCATGGCCGCGTGATCTGCCAGCCACGCTGCAGCCCACCCAGCCCACGGGTGGCGCAGCGTGAAAGAGCGCTCTGCAGCACCGAGACATCCACCGCCGCATCGCGGACCACGCCCCGTCCGATCAGCCAGCGGGTCAGACCGGTGACATAAAGCAGCGGCATGATCAGACCGGCCAGAAACCAGCCCAACGTCCCCCAGCCCCCCAGCGCCTCGCCGGTATGCAGCGGCCACAGCCAGGTCAGCACGGTCTGCCCGACGGTAAAGCGGGCGGGATTGCGCACGTCGCGAATCTGGCCACTGTACTGATCGACCCAGACCTGGGTCATGGGATGCCGGTCATTCACTTCGAAATACTGGCGGAAGGTCACCCGATAGGTGCCGCCCGGTCCTGCCGGAGTGGCAATCTGGCGGACATCGGCCCGTTTGAAAGGCCCCCGCGCCAGCAGTACGGCCTCCTCAAGACTGACCGGCCGGGTCGAACTGGATGCGGCAGTGCTGCGGATTTCCGGACCCTCATCGCCATGACCCATGCCCTTGGCACCCAGCAGCGACTCCGACAGGTTGGGCCAGGACAGGCTGATGCCCGTCACCGCCAGCACCAGCAATGCGGCAAAACCGACCACCCCGAGCAGGCGATGCAGATCGAACATCAGCACCTTGAGACCGGCCCCATGGCGCAGGCGCAGGCTCTGCGGCAGACGCCGCCAACCCGGCCACCAGAGATAGATGCCACTGAGCAGGGAGACGATCAGCGCGATACCGCAGCCCCCCACCGCCTGCCAGCCGAAACGGCCGAGCTGCAGCTGGGTATGCAAATCGGCCAGCCAGGTGCGCAAGGTACCGCCCCAATACCGGCTGGCGAGCACCTCCGCCGTGTAGGGATTCACCGCCACCATCAGTGGCGCATAAAGCTGGCCGGTGGTTTCGATGGGCCTCTCATACCAGGCGACCAACGGCTGCTCCGGCGCGCGCGGCAGTTCCAGTGTCCAGCTGCCCTTGCGGTCGGGATGCACGCGGCGGACGGCGGCCATCAGCTCATCCAGCGTTCTGGGTGTCCCTGCGCCGGGCGCGATCACCAGCCCCGGGTTGAACAGCCGGTCCAACCCGCCCCCCACGAGACTCAGACTGCCGCTCAGGCCAATCAGCGCCAGCAGCAGGCCCAGACCCAGTGCGATATAGAGATGAACGCTCAGCCATAGCTGCCGGGCGCGGGTAGATGTCATCGGCATGGGACTCTGCAGGTGGGTGAATCGGGAAGGGCTAGCTTACCCCGAAACGGGCGTCAGGCGGTGCAGTGTGCCTGCCAGTCGGCCTCATCACGGGTCGCGCAGAGTGTCGCAACCAGCCTCACGGCCGTATCAAGATGACGACGGGCGGCGGCCGACAGGGGCTCGCCCAACACGAAGCGCTCGCCCCGAATCCCGAGCAGGAAACTCGCCGGCGGGGCGGTCGGATAGATCTGCTGATAGACCTTGAGCACAGCCGCAGGGCTCAGGGCGTGTGTGCTAAAGCAGAACTCGGCGGCGGGCTGCAGCCGCGTCAGGCTGAAGGGCGCCTCGCACTGCTGATGCGCATCGACGAACAGCACCCGCCGCCGCCCGGCCAGATCCAGCGCATGCTCCACCTGCAACTGAAAGTCGGTCAGCAGCTCGATGCCCCCCGCAGCGCGGCGCAGCCGCTCATCCAGCAGAGGTTCCAGCCGCTCCAGCAGCAAGGGGCCGAGCGCGTCGTCGCCGCGCGAGGGATTGCCATAGCCGAAGATCAAGAGGGCGGCGACGTCGGCCCCGTCGTCCGCAACCGCCGCCCCAAGGCTCACGACTGCCGTTCCAGCCGGCCCAGCAGGCCGTCTTCGGCGTCGCGAATCTCCAGCACCAGCGGCATCTTGCCCAGCGCATGCGTCGCACAGGAAAGACAGGGATCATAGGCACGAATGGCGACCTCGATATGATTGAGCAGCCCCTCGGTCGGCTCGCAGCCATCGAGATAGGTCGCCGCCACCTGCCGGATGGCTTCATTCATCGCCTGATTATTGCTGGTGGTCGATACGATCAGATTGGCCCGGGTCACCAGATCCTGCTCATCGACCTCATAGTGATGGAACAGGGTTCCGCGTGGCGCTTCGATCACGCCTATGCCCTGATAGCGGCGCTCACCCTGGGTCACGAGATCGCTACCGAGCAGATCAGGATCGGCCAGCAACCGCTCAATGGCCTCGGCGCAGTGCAGCACCTCGATCATCCGCGCCCAATGGTAGGCCAGCGAGCCCTGCACCGGCCCGCCGTCTGCAAGGGTCATGAAGTCCTGGCGGGCCGACTCGGCCAGCGGCGTGTCGATCTGGTCGCAATTGTTGATCCGCGCCAGCGGCCCGACCCGATACCACCCCTGCTCCCGCCCCAGCGCGACCAGATAGGGGAATTTCATGTAGGTCCAGGAACGTACTTCCTCCCGCAGATACTGCGGGTAATCACGGTAATCCACCTGATCGAACAGGGTGGCACCCCACTCATCCCGCACCCGCAAACCGCCATGGTAAAGATCAAGCGCCCCATCGGCGCGGGTGAGGCTCAGAAAGTTGGAGCGGATGGCGGCGAAGCGAGT
Organism: Methylococcaceae bacterium; assembly: GCA_044378425.1. Lineage (GTDB taxonomy): Bacteria > Pseudomonadota > Gammaproteobacteria > Methylococcales > Methylococcaceae > UBA6136. Next base: position 625 of record JBILXN010000125.1, on the reverse strand, counting down.
GCTGTGTTCAAGATCGGCCCGATACAGCGCCTTGGCCAGCGCCACCGCCTCGCCCGACCAGGCCACCGCATCGGCAATCCCTTCACGCAGGTAGCCGCACTCCGCCGGCGTCAGCGACCGGTTCATGCCCCCGGGAATCGCCCCGGTGCCGTGGATGCGCTTGCCGGTGATGATGCGGATCACTTCCTGCCCGTACTTGCGCAGCCGGATGCCCTTGAGCGCGATATCGGGGTAAGCCGCCAGCACCCCGACAATATTGCGCTGGGCTACGGCGCTGTCGAAACCAAACAGCAGATCAGGCGAGGCCAGATGGTAGAAATGCAGGGCATGCGACTGCAACACCTGACCGAAATGCAGCAATCGCCGCAACTTCTCGGCGGTGGGCGTCAGCGTGTCCACCCCCACCAGCTGGTCGATGGCCTTGGCCGCGGCAAGATGGTGGCTGACCGGGCAGATGCCACAAAGCCGCTGAACCAGCACCGGCAGTTCCCAGTAGGGCCGGCCCTGAATAAAGCGCTCGAAGCCACGAAACTCGACGATGTGCAGCCGCGCCTGACGCACATGAAGGTTCTCGTCCAGCAGCAGGGTCACCTTGCCGTGTCCCTCCACCCGGGTGACCGGATCA
>JBILXN010000124.1:0-7287 GCA_044378425.1 Methylococcaceae bacterium | reverse complement strand
GGCTTGGGCGAACCGTGCACTACCGCAACGCTGCCAGCGTCGTAGGGTCGACCGGGAAACAGCGATGCCGTGTGACCATCCGGCCCCATACCCAGCAGAACCAGATCGAATTCCGGCGGTTCGGTGCCAAAGAAATCGGCCAGTGTGGCTGCATAGTCGGCTGCAGACTGCGCCGGATCGGCAGATAAGGTGGGCATGGGATGGAAATGGTCCGTCGGCACCGGCACGCCCGCCAACAGGGTCTCGCGCACCAGCCGAACAGTGCTCTCCGCATGATCATGCGGCACATAGCGCTCATCGGCAAAAAACAGATGGATCCGTGACCAGTCTACCGACTGGCAATAGGGCGGCTGAGTCAGCAGCGTATAGAGACGACGCGGCGTACTCCCGCCGGACAGGGCTACCGCGCAGCGACCACACCGGGCAATAGCCTGGCTGGCAGCCTCAACGAAGCGACTGGCGGCTTCACGGGCGACATCATCGGCGCTGCCGGCAATGAAAAGTTCGCGCGGCCTGTTCATCGTAGTGCCTTATAGCGGTTGATCAGTCCGTTGGTCGAACTGTCATGGCTACTGATGGCCTGGTTGCCGTCCATGTCAACCAGGATGGTCTTGGCAAGTTGTTTGCCGAGTTCAACCCCCATCTGATCAAAGGAGTTGATGTTCCAGATGGCGCCCTGGACAAAAATTTTGTGCTCGTAGAGAGCAATCAAACTGCCGAGGGTCTCGGGCGTCAGTTTGCGGTAGAAGATGGAGTTGGAGGGCCGGTTTCCCTTGAAGGTCTTGGCGGCGGCCAGATCTTCGAGCCGCTCGCCGGTCAAACCCTCCGCCTTCAATTCGCGCCGGGCATCCTCAAACGTCTTCCCCAGCATCAGCGCCTCGGTCTGGGCGATAAAATTGGAGATCAGCAATTCGTGATGCTGGCCCAGATTGTGGTGACTTTGGGCGGCTGCGATGAAATCGCAGGGAATCAGGGCGCTGCCCTGGTGCATCAACTGATAGAAGGCGTGCTGACCGTTGGTGCCGGGCTGGCCGAAAATAATAGGGCCCGTGCTGTAATTGACAGGATCACCTTCAAGATCAACCGTCTTACCGTTGCTTTCCATGTCGCCCTGCTGCAAATAGGCAGGCAAGAACTCCAGATACTGGTCGTAGGGCAGAATGGCATAGGCGTCGGCGGCAAAGAAGTTGTCGTACCAGATGCCCAAAAGGGCCATGATCACTGGAATGTTGCGATGGAAGGGCGCAGTCCGGAAATGCTCGTCAATCTTGTGAGCGCCTTCCAGCATGGCTTCGAAGCGATCCATCCCTACCGCGAGCGCAATAGGCAGACCTATCGCCGCCCAGATCGAATAGCGACCACCGACCCAGTCCCAGAACTCGAACATGTTGGCGGTATCAATGCCGAACTCTGACACTTTTTCGGAGTTGGTCGAGATGGCGACAAAATGCTTGGCCACGGCGGCCGGATCTTTCACCTTGTCCAGCAACCAGGCGCGGGCCGATCGGGCGTTCGCCATGGTCTCGAGCGTGGTGAAGGTCTTGGAGGCGACACAGAACAGCGTGGTCTCGGGATCAAGCCCATACAGGGTTTGCACCAGATCAGCTTCATCAACATTGGAGATGAAATGCACCCGCAGACTGGGGTCGACATAAGGCGATAACGCCTTCACCACCATGCGCGACCCGAGATCAGAACCGCCGATACCGATATTGACGACATCGGTAATGGACTTGCCGGTACAGCCCTTCCAGCGTCCGGAACGGACTGCCTCGGTGAAGCGGCGCATGAGGCCCAGCACCCGGTTTACATCCGGCATCACATCATCGCCATCCAGCAGAACAGGTCGGTTGGAACGGTTACGCAGCGCCACATGCAATACGGCACGGTTTTCCGTGACATTGATACGGGCCCCCCGGAACATCGCCTCAATTTTGGCCGATAGCTTGCAGTCCTCAGCCAGTTGCTCCAGCAGGCTCAAGGTTTTTTCGGTGATGCGGTTCTTCGAGTAGTCAAACAGAATGTCGCCAAAAGACAGCGAAAAACGATCAAAACGCTGCGGGTCGGCGGCAAACAAATCCCGCATATGGACACCGGAGATTTCCTGACGGTGTTTTTCGAGCGCTCGCCAAGCCGGAAGTTGGGTGGGTTGAGTCATCGCGGGGATTCACCGAGGTTTCAGATAGTGCGGATGCTACCAAACGCCGCGATGCTTAGGAACCATCGGGGGCAAAAGCCCCGCCCCGGCGGCATGGGCGGCACCCCATCCGGGCGGCAACAGCCTGTTACGCGCGCGGCGCAGGGTCGTGTGAAGGTGTATCAGGTTATAATGATGCCGACCCCACTTATAATGACGAGACTCCCATCCACAGCCATGAGTAGCGAACAAAAACCCTGGGCAGGTCGATTCACCGAGGCCACCGATGCGTTTGTCGAGGCGTTTACCGCATCGGTCAGCTTCGACCAGCGGCTTGCCCTGCATGACATTCAGGGTTCCATCGCCCACGCCACAATGCTGTCTCGCATCGGTGTGCTGACTACGGCAGAGCGCGACGCGATCGTGGCCGGACTCGAGACCATCCGCAGCGAAATCGAACAGGGCGACTTCCTGTGGTCGGTAGCGCTGGAAGATGTCCACATGAACATTGAGTCGCGTCTGACTCACCGCATCGGCGATATCGGCAAGAAACTGCACACGGGCCGTTCCCGCAACGACCAGGTCGCGACGGACATACGGCTGTACCTGCGCGACGAACTCGACCACATCAGCGCCGCCCTGCGTCGACTGCAATACGCTCTGCTGGATCTCGCCGAGCGCGAAGCAGACACCATCATGCCTGGCTTCACCCACTTGCAGGTGGCCCAACCCATCAGTTTCGGCCACCACATGATGGCCTGGTTCGAGATGCTGGAAAGGGATCATGATCGTATCCGCGACTGTCGCAGACGGGTCAACGTCATGCCTTTAGGCGCGGCAGCCCTGGCCGGAACCACCTTCCCGCTCGACCGTCATTACACCGCGGCGTTACTGGGGTTCGACCGTCCGGCTGCCAACTCGCTGGATGCCGTCAGCGATCGTGATTTCGCCATTGAATTTACCGCCTGCGCCAGCCTCATCATGATGCATCTGTCGCGCTTCTCCGAAGAACTGATTCTTTGGACTTCGGCCCAGTTCGACTTCATCGACCTTCCAGACGCCTTCTGTACCGGCTCGTCGATCATGCCGCAGAAAAAAAATCCGGACGTGCCCGAACTGGTGAGAGGTAAGTCCGGGCGGGTATTTGGCCATCTGATCGGTCTGCTGACGCTGATGAAAGGTCAGCCACTGGCTTACAACAAGGACAACCAGGAGGACAAGGAACCGCTGTTCGATACCATCGACACGGTAAAAAACAGCCTTCGCGCCTTCGGCGACATGGTGCCCAACCTCCAGCCCAAACGGGAGGTACTGCGCACTGCCACGCTCAAGGGCTATGCCACGGCCACCGACCTCGCCGACTATCTGGTGAGGAAGGGCACCGCCTTCCGCGATGCCCATGAAGTGGTCGGCAAAGCAGTGCGTCTTGGCATAGATACGGGCCGCGACCTTTCAGACATCACGCTGGCGGAGTTACAGGCCCTGGCAAACTGCATCGAACCGGATGTGTTCGAGGTGCTGACGCTGGAGGGTTCACTCAAGGCGCGCGACCATTTCGGTGGTACTGCACCCAATCAGGTGCGTGCCGCCATTCACCAGGCCCGTCTCGCCATCGGAGGGGCGCCCCCCGCGTGATTACCGGCGAACGCGTCACCACTCTGGTCGATTTCATGCGTCATGGCGAACCCGTGGGGGGTTGTCGCTACCGGGGCCAGATGGACGACCCGCTCAGCCACACCGGCTGGCAGGAGATGCGTCATGCCGTCGGCACGCAACGCCCCTGGGATGTGATCATCAGTTCGCCCCTGAGCCGCTGCCTCGCTTTTGCCGAAGAACTCAGCAGCGAAACCGGCTTACCGCTGGAGACCGACGGCAGGCTAAAGGAGATTGGTTTTGGCGAATGGCAGGGCAAGACACCAGAGGAAATCACCCGCTTCGACCCCGGCGTAGTTCAGCGTTTTTACCGCGACCCAACCACTTATCGGCCCGATGGTGCCGAGGGTCTGGCTGAATTCCGCCACCGCATACTCGACGCGTGCAAGGACATTCTTGACCGCCATTGCGGCAAACACCTGCTAATCGTCTGCCATGCCGGCACTATCCGCATGGTGCTGTCGCAGATCCTCGACATACCACTGTCCAATCTGTTCCGCATCAAAGTCGGCAGCGCGACCATCACCCGTATTGAGTTTGCCGAACAGGGTGAAGCATTTCTCGGCCAACTCATCTCTCACGGTGGGCTCCTGCCGACATGACCGACACCCGCGCGCGCCACCTTTTCCAACCCACAACGCGAGGTACATGCCTCGACAGGCAATAATCTTGCATAGCAGTCTCACCCGTTTCTTCCCTACCCTGGCCTTCATTGTCTGCGCCTGGGCCCTATTCAGTCACCTGGGGGACTTCCCTCTGCTCTCACCAGACGAAGGCCGCAATGCCGAAGTCGCCCGCGAGATGAAGGACGCCGGAGCCTGGCTGGTGCCGACTTACGATGGGGCGACCTATCTCGACAAACCCGCCTTTTTCTTCAAGGCCGTGGCGCTCTCGCTCGCCGCCCTCGGTGATAATGAGGCCGCAGCCCGACTGCCGTCAGCCCTGTTTGCTTTTGGCCTTCTGGCCATGCTGTTTTCATTCTGTCGTCGGGTCTATGACGGCACCACAGCGGCGCTGGCCATTCTCATCGTGGCAACCACCCCGCTCTATCTGGCGTTTGCCCGCATCGTCATCTTCGACATGACGCTCGCCTTTTTCGTCTGCGGCGCCATCCTCTCGGCCTACCTCGCCGAGGAACATGAAGGTCGCTACCGCAGCCGCTGGTATCTGGTGGCGACGTTGTGTGCCGGGATTGCCACACTGGTAAAGGGCCCGGTCGGATTTTTGGTCCCTTTCCTGGTGGTAGCCGCCTTTCACCTCGTAACCGGCCGCGCCGTTGCCATCAAGCGCTTCTTCGCACCGCTCAATATCCTGCTGTTTCTCGCCGTGGTTTTGCCCTGGTTTGTCGGACTGTCACTGGCCTGTCCCGATTTTCCCTACTACGGCATCATGAAGGAATCGATTGCCCGTTTTACGACGACCGAATTCCGCCGCACCCAGCCGTTCTATTACTACGGCCTGATTATCGCCAGCTGTTTCTTTGGCTGGAGCCTCATCCTCCCCGAAGCGGCCATCAAGACCTGGCGCGAGCGGGGCCGCCTGACCCGCCCCGACCGTCTTTTTATTGTCTGGGCACTGGTCGTCGTAGTGTTCTTTTCACTGTCACAGTCGAAGCTGCCGGGTTACATCCTGACCGGCATGGTAGCGCTTGGTGTGCTGGTAGCCAGAGTCTTTGCCGAAGCACTGCACGACAGTGCCAGCCCTGCTGCCGCTATACTGCGGCGCGCAAGCCTGACGCTCGCCGTCGTCGCCTTGCCCATCAGCGTGGCGCTGGCACTGGCGGCCTTCAAGCCGGGCTTCACCGGGACACTGACCTGGCTCAAGCCGGAAATACCCGCCCGCTTTGGGCCGGTTTTCCCCAACCTCGCACTCGCCTTCGGACTGGTCACCCTCTGCGCCGGACTGGCAGGCCTGTCACGCGATGTCCGGGGTATCTTCTGCGGCTTCCTGACGGTACCGCTGTGCATACTGACCCTGGGCTTTGACCTCCTGCCGCGTCATGCCAGCATCCGCTCGGCCCGACCCCTGGTCGAACAACTCCCCGCCTCCCTGCCGGCAGACACCGAATTCGCCTGCATTAATTGCCTGCCGCATGGCCTGCCGTTCTATCTCGGCAAAATGGTAACCGTGTTCACCGAGGATGGCAGAGAACTGACCAGCAACTATGTGATTTTTTCGCTGGCCTCCAACACCCCCTGGCCCGAGCATCTGGTCCCTGGCCGACAACTCACCCAGTGGCTGGCGACCCGTCAGCACCCCGTCTACTTGATGGCCCGACAGCAGCGGTTGAACGACTTGCAGGCATTAGCCCGTCAACAGGGCGCAGCCGTCAACGTACTCAGCAGCGATTACTGGGGTAGCCTGCTCAATCCGATACAGGGGCGCTGATATGTGTGGTATTTGCGGCATCGTCCATTTCACCGCGCCTGCACCCCAGGATGAGGCGGTCACGCAAGTCCAGCACATGCTGGCCCGCCTCGCCCATCGTGGCCCCGACGGCGCCTGGGTTGAGGCAGATGCCGCCGCTGCTCTGGGCATGGCACGACTCACCATTCGGGGCCTGACCAGCGGCAGGCAGCCCTTGATTGATACCGAGACTGGCGTCATGGTGGTCTGCAACGGCGAAATCGACAATCACCCGGAATTACGGGTCTGGCTGGCCGAACGGGGCCGGCCGGTCGAACAGGATACCGATGTCGCCGTGCTGCCGGGGCTTTATCTGGAACTGGGCGCGGCCTTTGTCGAACGACTGGTCGGGGCTTTCGCTATCGCGGTGTGGGATCCACGCCACCACACGCTGTTGCTGACCCGCGACCGTGCCGGTGAGCGGCCCCTGTTTTTTTCATGGGCGGATGGCCGTGCGGTCTTCGCCTCGCAACTGGCAGCGATCGCCGCCAGCGACACGCGCCCACCCGAAGTCGACGGTCCCGCTATCCGCCGCTATCTTCAACTGGGTCACTTTCCCGCACCTGATAGCCCCTTTGTCGGTGTCAGCAAGCTCGGACCTGCCGAGACCGTCATCATCAGTCGCACGGGCATTCAGCGGAGCACCTACTGGCAATGGCCCAGAGCCATACCTGCCGGTATTGATACGTCACTGGATGCCTTTGACAGAATTTTTCGCGCCGCCGTCCACCGGCAAAGTGAAGTCGATGTGCCGGTCGGCCTGTTTCTCAGCGGCGGGGTTGATTCCTCGCTACTCGCCGCTGTTGCCCGCAGCCTGCACCCCGAAAAATCGCTGACCGCCTATGGCCTGCGTTTCGGGGAGGACTCCTTTGATGAGGGACAGTTTGCAGAGCGGGTTGCGGCGGACCTCAACATGACCTACGTGCCGGTGTGGGTCCAGCCCCAGGATTTTCCGCGATTGTTGCGCGCCGTCATCCGGACCAGCGGCGAACCGCTGGCTGACCCCGCCTGGGTACCGACAGTCCTGCTCTCGGAACGGGCGGCCCAGGATATTCGAATCTCGCTCTCGGGCGAGGGGGCAGACGAATTAT
>JBILXN010000097.1:0-8690 GCA_044378425.1 Methylococcaceae bacterium | reverse complement strand
AAACTTGAAGTAAGAGAACGTCACCGAAACGGTCAGTGCCACCAGCAGGGATAGCAATACGCTGAAATAGCGGCCGGGATTGGCGCGCCAGTGCATGCCGGCCAGTTCCAGCGAGCAGATCACCACGATGGACTGCACGGCGACGGTGATCACCAGGCCGATCCAGGGCGTGATGAAGAAGCTGAGCCCGTAATAGGTGGTATAGCCTGAAGCGATACTGAGCATCAGTACGATGGGAACCGACAATACCCGCAATATTCCGACGAACGTGGTTTGAATCAGATTCAGCAGACCACCGATGCGCCAGACCACAGCACCGCTCATGCGGGCGGGCCTAGCGCGGTAACAGGCGAACAATGGGCGCGAATGGCGCTGATGAGATATGACATTTAATTGAGACCGTATCGATTATTCTGGGCTGTTTGCGGCTATCCTAGCTTTTCACTCACCCTACATGAAGGCGCCTATTATGATGCTTTTTTGGATCAGCCTCGGGCTGGTCGTCATCCTCGTGCTCGGCAATGCGCTGACCCTGTTGAGTACCGCGAAGAAACCCAGGTTGCCCAAGGGGGTCAAGCCACAGCCCTACGAAGATGAGGATTGACCGTTCGCGAACGGGCCCCGGACCTATTCGCCGATGATCTTCACCAGCACCCGCTTGCGCCTGCGGCCGTCGAATTCGCCGTAGAAAATCTGCTCCCAGGGACCGAAATCCAGTCGGCCCTCGCTGATCGCAACCACCACCTCACGCCCCATGACCTGCCGTTTCAGGTGGGCATCGCCATTGTCCTCGCCGGTCAGATTGTGCCGATAGCGGCTGAGTGGCGTATGTGGGGCGAGTTCCTCCAGCCAGCGTCCAAAATCCTGATGCAAGCCTGATTCGTCGTCATTGATGAATACGGAGGCGGTGATGTGCATGGCATTTACCAGCAACAAGCCTTCTTTTATCCCGCTTTCGAGCAGACAAACCTGTACGTCCGGCGTGATGTTGATAAAGGACATTCTTTCGGGAACATCGAACCAGAGTTCTTTTCGCAAGCTTTTCATGCCGTTGACCTCGCGGATGATGGCATCGTTGGGATGTGGGGCCGGCCTTTGCCAGCCCTGCAGTCTGCCGTTTGATCCGACAGGATTATGGGGAATTGTACAGTCGATTAAGGCGGTCCGGGTTTGTGATAAACGCCGGTGAACCCGGTTCAGATCTGAAAAGACTCGTTTTTTACAAAGTCTTGAATGACGCTGGAGCTGCCCTGTTGCCGATAGCGTCGGCCTGATTCCGGCTGGTGAGGCTGTCGAATATCTTTACACCAGCCCAACCCGTAGTGTGGGCTTAAGCCTGACAGGGTGATCTTTTACTTTTCAATGGGCTGGCATCAGGGCGGTGCCCCGCGCAAGGCGGGTCATGGTCGTATTTTTGCGCTCAACCGCTCTCGGCAGTGTAGCCGCGGCTTACAGTCCTGTTTCAGCGCGAACCGCCACATCGCCGCGGATTACGCGGGATTGTGACTTGGTACGACTTTTGATTAGTAAACCGTAGAGGCGTTAACCAAATGCTGTAGCGGGGTGAAAACCCTCGCATCCTTGTTAGTAACCCAAAAGGAGATTGATCTCATGGAAATGTATAAAAAGACATTAATTGCAGTCGGTGTCGGCATGGTGCTGGGCGCGTCCGGTGGGGTGTTCGCGGCTGATGGTCCGGGTCCGTTCATGGCGACGCCAACCACCAATCAGGCCGGCAACACCGGCAATACCGCGGACGACAGCTCCACTGCCTGGTCGACGTTCTCTGACAGTGGTGACAAATCCGACCGTAGCACCGCTACCGCTACCGATGCGGCGGCTAACAATGGCAGTGTCGCAATGGTTGATCGTAGCGACAATTCTGACCAATCGACCGAGTCCACTACCCACACCATGACGGCGACTGATTCCTCCAGCTGGACAAGCTCCAAGCAGAGCAGCGCGTCTGCAACTGACGCGGCGGCCAACAACGGCAGCAGTGCCTACAGCGATCGCAGCGACAGCAGTTCAGCCAATGCCAATGCCGAGGATTCGGTTGCTGCCAACAATGGCGGTACGGCGACCCTCGACCATAGTGATCGCAGTGACAACAGTGATAACACCAATGTCTCTGCCGCCGATGCTGCGGCCGACAAGGGCGGCATGGCATTAAGCGACCGCAGTGACAATAGCCTCGCGGCCGCCTCGGCTCAGGGTACTGCAGCCGCCAACAATGGCTCTACCGCCACCGCCAGCACCGATGAAAGCTCCACGCTGACCGGTGTAGACGGTGTAGCCAACAATGGCAGCAGCTCGGTCGTCAGCAAGGATACGATCACGACCGACAACAGCCAGGTGACGGCCAATGGCGCGAGTGCCGCAAGCCAGTCGGGTGCAGTGACTTATACCGCCAGCGTGGGTGAAATGTCCGGCTCTGTCACCAATACCACGGTGAGCATGTCAGCCAGCCCTGGTGGTGGCTGGACGGCTTCCAACTCATTTGGTGGCGGTTCACTGGCGGGTAATGCAGGGATCACCCAGACCTCGCAAAATCTGGGGCATGCCTCGCTGGCCCAGCAACAGGTCTCGGTCAATGGCAGTGTCAACCTGACTCGCTAATAGCGGCGGCTCAGGCCAGACCGGCGTGCACGGGGCGCTTGCCCCGTGCATCCTTTCATGAAGCGGGCGCAGAGACTGCGCCTCTGAGGACAGGACGTCACAGATGAATACAAACAAAATGCGGTTATGGGTCCTGCTGGTCGCCGGGCTCTGCCTGAATCAGGCCCGTGCCGAATGGACTGATGGCAGCGATCAACTGACATCGGTAGGCGAGAGCGGCGTGGCCGATAGCCTGCTCGACGACCAGCGGGGTCGTGAGGGGCTGGATCCGCTGGCGTTGGGGCGCGGCATGAGTGCGACGCTCGGCAATACCACGGCGATCAGCAGCAACGTCACCACGTCCAACACCATCGATAGTGGTGCATTCGCCAATGCCAGTGGACTGGTTTCAGTCATCCAGAATACCGGGAACAACGTCATCATCCAGGACTCGACCCTGGTCAATATCCGAATTTCACCGTGATCGCGAGGGCGCGAGGGGTGGCACCGGTTCGTCATGGCCTTTGCCTGGCGCTGATGCTCGGGTTCGCTGGGCACGGGCAGGCGGGTGGCGTTGCGGTGATCGATGGCAGCGGGCCGGGCTTGCTCAATCTTGCTGTTACCAGTTTTGCCGAAAGGCGCTTCAAAACAGTGGTCCGTCAGCAGTATGACTTTAGCTGTGGGTCGGCGGCGCTGGCCAGCCTGCTAGCCTTTCATTATGACGACAATGTGGCCGAACTGGAGGTGTTCACCGATATGTGGGAATACGGCGAGCGCGAGAAGATCCAGAAACAGGGGTTCTCCATGCTGGACATGAAAAGCTACCTCCAGCGACGGGGTTATCAGGCCGATGGCTTCAAGATCAGTCTTGAGCAACTGGCCGCATCCGGCGTGCCGGCCATCACCATCATCAACAATAACGGCTACCTCCATTTCGTCATCATCAAGGGGCTGGACGCCAGCGGAGTGCTGGTGGGAGATCCTGCCACCGGCGTCAGGAAGATGGACCTCGAGAGCTTCCGGGCCTTGTGGGAAAACCGGATACTGTTCGTGATCCGCGATAAAACCACCATTGCCCAGAATCACTTTAATGACCATGGCGAATGGCGGCTGAGTCCCTCTGCACCCCTGGGTTCTGCCGTTGATGTGAGCAGCGTAGCCACCTTCAATCTGTTGCAACCCGGCAGATGGGACTTTTAGCAGGAAATTCGCATGAGCAAAAACACGCACAGTAGGGCCGCTGGCTCGGCCACAGGGATACCGCGGATCCGCGGGCGGATCGGCTTCATGGTATTGCTGGTTAGCCTGACACCGCTGCAGGCGACTGAACTGCCGGTGACGGATGCGGCCGATAGCCTGTCGGCGCCGATCGCATCGGTGCAGGAACTGGATGAGTTGCGGGGGGGGTTCACCTTTGCCAATGGCATGCGGATGGATTTCAGTATGGACCGCAGCACCGCCATCAATGGTGAAGCCCAATTCGCCTCCCATTACCAGTTGCCGGCGGGCTTCTCACTGGATCATCTGCGGGCTGCCAACCGCGACGGGAATCCCGGGAGGGATTCGGTGGCTGCCTTGAGTGGTTTGCAGGGCATGGCCACCGTGATCCAGAACCGACTCGATAACCAGTTCATCAATAACCTGACCACTCTCAATATCAATCTGTCCAATTTACGGGGTATGACATCCCAGGGCGCAGGCCCAATGTATCAGCCTATGGATACGGCACTGTTGCGCTAAATCCGATCTTGTTCCAGAATGATTGCGGGATCACCTTCAGGCAACAGGATGTTGAATCGAAATCGTATGACCCATCGGGTCCACTCCCGCCTTAATGACAGCACCCATTGCGCTCCGCAGCATCGGGAGGCTTTCGACCGCCATTCGACTCGGCCCTGTTTGTCTGATGAATGCCCCATGGCAGCTACCCGCGTGGCTAGCCCAATGAACCGGCGGTCAGCCTGATCGGCACCGCCTCATCGTTCCCGCACACTTCAAGGAGAGTTACTCGTGGACAGGATGACACACTCGGATGAAACCCCAAGACCCGCCAGCGACTGGCGGAATTTCGGCCAGCCCGCTGCACTGCGCGACATGGTGCTGTTGCAGCCCGGCCTTGCCTTCTCGCGCCAGTTGCTCGAGGCTTTTCGCAAGGAGGGTTGGAACCCCTGTGTTGCGACCAATCGGCAGGAGGCCCAACGCCTGCTCAGGCTTAAGCGGATCCATGCCGGCGTGGTGCTGATCGGCGCGCCGATAGATGCCACGGCGCAGGCCGAACTGGCTGAGGTGATGGCGGAATCGCCCGGCACGGAATGGATCGCCATTGTCGATACAGACTGTGTCGATCTGACCGCCATGGCCTCATTCCTCAGGGACTTTTTCTACGATTTTCATACCGCGCCGATTGATATGGAGCGGCTCGCCTATACCCTCGGTCATGCCTATGGTGCGGCCCGACTCGGAGAAGTGGCTCATAGCGGAGTCCGCAAGGAGGTTCACAGTCGCTACGGGTTGATCGGCTCACACCCCCTGATGCAGCAGGTATTCAGCGATATCGAGAAAATCAGTCGCTGCGACGAATCGGTATTCATTACCGGGGAGACAGGTACCGGCAAGGAACTCGTGGCGCGGGCCATCCACGGCCGCTCAGAGCGGGCCCTGCAGCCCTTTGTGGCGGTTAATTGTGGCGCGATTCCCGATACGCTGGTGCAAAGCGAACTGTTCGGCTACGTCAAGGGTGCCTTTACCGGCGCGGTCGAATCCCGCATCGGCCATCTGCAGGCAGCCGATGGCGGGACGGTTTTTCTTGATGGGATTGAGGATCTGTCACCACTGGGTCAAGTGAGTCTGTTGCGGTTTTTGCAGGATAGGGCCGTGACCCCTGTCGGTGGCAAAGATGCGTTACCGGTCAATGTCAGGGTCATGGCTTCAGCGGGGCCTTCCTACAAGGCTGCGCTGGCGCAAGGCAGTATTCGGCAGGATCTTTTCTACCGGCTCAATGTGCTGCAGATTGACGTGCCGCCGCTGCGCGACCGGGGCGAAGATGCTGTCGAAATTGCCCACGACGTCATCGACCGTTTCAACCGCCAGCGCAAGACCGAAGTGCGGCGCCTTGGCCGCAGTGCGCTGGAGCGTATTCGCGAGTATCCCTGGCCGGGTAATGTTCGTGAGCTGGTGGCCTGCGTCAACCGGGCGGCTATGCTGGCTGATGGACGGCAGATCGGCCCGGCTGATCTGGGCTTGCCGGGTACTGCCAAATACAAGGGCAGAACCCTGCGCGAGATCAAGTCGCGGGCTGTCGAGCAGGCCTTGATCTCTGCTCTGACCGAAACCCGCAATATCTCCAGTGCCGCCCGTTACCTGGGGGTGTCCCGAGTCACTCTTTATCGACTGATGGACAAGCACGCCATTCGTACCCCTGCCATGGCGGAAAATGAGGAGGCGATGATCCTCAATCAAAAGGGAGTGGGCCCTGGTCGCATGGGGTCGGTGGGTCATTAAGCCCTGATGCCATGAGCGAGTGGTTCCGCGTCGGCTGCACAGCCGGCCGGAACCCCAGGGCGGACCACTGCGGGAAGCGGTGGACGTTATCTGCGTCATTCTGTCGACCGGACATACGGCGCAGGATGACCCCAGGACAATTAACCCAGGGAGGGGTCAATGGTGCGATCACGCCTTATTTATGTGATGTCCTGCATGCCGGGGCTATTGGTCGGCTGTGCGGCGGGGCCGGGTGGGAAGGGGGGTGTGGCTGCCGGCAGTGATGTGCTGCTGGGTATTCGTCTCTCGGATGAAGGTAAGCCGAGTTGGGAAGGCTTGCCGGCCATGACGTTGGGGGGTGGGCTGACCGATGCGGGCGCAGGTTCCGTCCAGCCTCCGAGAGGCGCTTTTGCTGCGGCCGGTACCGCCGCTGTCAACGCTGAACTGCGCATGGGGAAACCGCCGTCTGCCGACACGGCGTCTGCGCCCCCCCTGCAACTCGCAGCCCTCAATGCTTCGGATGCCGATCTCTCTGTTCACACTGCCCGTGGGCTGGCCAGCCCTGCTGGCGGCGAGGTCGGGCAACCCCCCCAGTCTAATGAGCTGGCACAGCTTAGGCGGGCGTTGGCCGAGCAGCAGGCGGCTTTTCAGGCCCAGCAGCAGAAATTGCAGGCGATGGAACGGCAGATTGACCGTATCGCTGGTGGCGGACAGCCAGTCGTCGGGTCGCCATTGCCGAATCAGCCGGCTAAAACCACGGTGGCCGCCAGCGACACGGCAAAGGGTATTTCGCCGCCCCCAAAGAAGCTGCCAAACCAGCCCGTGGGCAAGGCTCCGGTGCTGGCGCAGAAACCCAGGGCCCCGGAACTGCCGAGGCTCTCCGATACGGTTGGCGGGGTGCTCACACCCAAGGGCAAGCTGGTGTTGGAGCCTTCAGTCGAATATGCCTATTCGGGCAACAACAGGGTTTTTCTCGACGCCTTTACCTTCCTGCCGGCCATTGCCGTCGGCCTGATCGACTTACGTCAGGTGCAGCAACACACCATCATCGGCGCGGCGACGGGACGCTTCGGGATCACTGATTATCTCGAATTTACCACGAGGGTACCCTACCTCTATCGAAGTGATACCCAGCGCTCGCGACCGGTGGCGATAGGCGCGGGGGTTGATGAAACGTTCAATGCCGAGGGGAGTGGTCTGGGGGATATCGAACTGACCGGTCGCTATCAGATTAACGGTGGCACCAGCGGCTGGCCGATCATGATCGCCAATCTGACGGCCTCACTCCCGACCGGTAAAAGTCCTTACGATGTCGAATATGTCCAGGCACAGGGCGTGCCCGGCGCCCAGTTTCCAACCGAACTGCCGATGGGGTCGGGCTTTTTCAGTTTGCAGCCCAGCGTTACGGCGCTGTATCCGACCGATCCTGCCGTTTTCTATGGCAGTCTCAGTTACAGCTACAACATGGAAACCAACGAGCGGGCAGGGACAATAGACCCGGGTGATGCCCTCGGCGGCAGTTTCGGTCTGGGGTTCAGCATGAATGAGAAAGCATCCTTCAGCCTGGGCTATTCGCAGAAGCATGTCTTCAATACCCGCATCAACGGCAGTACTTTAAGTGGTACTACACTCGATATTGGTGAGTTCCTGCTCGGCTACGCCTACAAGTTCACGCCCGATACCAACATCAATCTTTCGCTCGGCATAGGCGCAACGCCGGACGCTCAGGACATCAAGATGACGCTGCGTCTGCCCACCTATTTCGATGTGATGTAGGCCGGAGCCGGGCCAGCACACAGACCGGGCTTGCTACTCGCCCTGCCATGTTTCATCATCTTTCATCAATGACTCAAGATGGGACGTGGGCGCTATATGAAGATCAGTGTTGATTTCGGCGGAGGGGTGGGGCGACGCGAGGCTGGGTTTACGCTCATCGAGTTGATGATCACCATCGGCATTATCGGCGTTCTTGCCGCCATCGCTCTGCCGTCCTATCAGGATTATGTGTTGCGGGGTACGCTGACCGATGCGATGTCCAATCTGGCCGTCAAGCGGGTGCAGAACGAACAGTTCTTCCAGGATAGCCGGACCTATCTGGGAGCCAGCGGGTGCACATCTGACACGGCCACTAGCCAATACTTCGACTTTTCCTGTTCTGTCCTGAGCGCCAGCGCCTATACCCTGCAAGCGGTAGGCAAAGGCTTTGCGGCAGGGTTTACCTATACGCTGACCCAAAGCAATACCAAAGCCACGCCGGCAGCGCCCACCGCCAAAGGTTGGGTCACCAGTTCAGTCTGCTGGGTTGCAAAGAAAGGCTCGAACCCCTGCTGATTCTGCGCTCGGTGATGTGAGTCGGGCCGATTCAGCCTCAGTTCATGTGGAAAGATTACAAGCTATACGATGATGCAGCAGTCTTCCCCGTTTGAGTCCGGCATTACCCTTATAGAGGTGCTGACCACCCTGGCTGTGGTGAGTCTGGTGCTGGGCTTTGGGGTGCCCGGTATGAGTGACTGGATACGAAATGCCCAGATTCGTACGACAGCGGAGGCACTTCACAGTGGCCTGCAACTCGCCAGGGCCGAAGCCCTCACGCGCAACGCACCGGTACGCTT
>JBILXN010000034.1:0-15302 GCA_044378425.1 Methylococcaceae bacterium | reverse complement strand
ACTCCACACGCTCGGGGTTGTGGGTGGTCAGTCTGAACGACCCTGCCGGGAAGTGCGACTCTGTGCCGGCTGACCCACCCGCGCCGCCCGCTGCCGCCGATAGTACCGATCCCTATATCATCCAGGCGCGGCTGGCGCTGGAGATTCAGTCCGCTGTCACTGTTACCGCCAATCAAGGTCTGATA
Source organism: Methylococcaceae bacterium (assembly GCA_044378425.1). Taxonomy (GTDB): domain Bacteria; phylum Pseudomonadota; class Gammaproteobacteria; order Methylococcales; family Methylococcaceae; genus UBA6136. The sequence goes on along the minus strand of JBILXN010000034.1, from coordinate 15,117 downwards.
GTGTTCAATGGGCTAGGGCAGAGAACAGCGACCAATGCAGCGCTGGGCGCTGTCAACGTATCCGTTTCCAATCCTGCCGGTGGCGCGTGTATGGCTGAAGGAGGGACCGTGCGCTGTCTGCGGGTGGCGGTGTCAACAGCCGGGCAGATCCAGCTTTGCGATCCATCGCTGGCCGTTGGCGATCCGAGAAGCTGTCCCGACTGATGGTCTCGCCTGTCGGCTCGGTCAGGGGCGGATCGTCGGATTTGAACGCCGGGCAGGGTGGCTATCTTCTGCTGGAAGCGCTGATTTCCATGCTGCTGTTCTCGGTGGCCATGCTCGGCATCATAGGTTTGTATGCGGTTTCGGTGCGTCATAATTCAGAGGCGGAATATCGCTTCGAAGCCTCCTATCTTGCCAGTGAACTGGTCGGCAGAATGCGATCCGATAACCGCGATCCGTCCACGCTCAAAGCCGATTATGAAGGTGCCGATGGGACTGGCGGCAGCAAATACCTGAACTGGGTCGATGAGATGACCGACGCCAGTCGACTGCCCGGGCTGGCCACTTACCCGCCTCAGGTCGCCATAACCACGCTGGAGGGTGCTGCCCCGCCCGATACGTCCAAAAGCCAGGTCATTATCACGATACGATGGCAATTGCCCAATACCCCTTCGGTGCATAATCATGTGCTCACCACCCTCATCAGCCAGTAATCACAGGATTTGGGACAGCCGTCACCCACTGCGGGCGGGTGCTGGCTTCACCCTGGTTGAAGTCATGGTGGGGCTCTTTGTGGGGCTTCTGATCACGCTTTTCATCGTGCAGATTTTTACCCTCTCGGAGAGCCAGAAGCGCAGCGCCAGCAGCAGTGATGATGCGCTGGTCAATGGCGCGATTGCCTTGCATACGCTGGAGTCTGCCATCAAGGAGGCGGGATTGGGCATCAGCGCCGGCGACCTGCTGGGATGCCGTCTGGATCTGGGGAATGGGCAGAGCCTGAGTCACCTGGCGCCGCTGACCATCAATCATCCTGATGTTCCGGTGGGTGATGAGGGCACGGATACCCTGCTGATGGTCAGCAGTGGTGATTTTGGCGCGCCGGAGGGCAACCGCATTCTGGCCGAATCAGCAGCCAGCCGACAGTTCACGGTGGCGGCGAGCTTCGCGTTTCAGTCGGGTGACAGCGTGATCGTAACCCCAAAGAGCCGAACCTCCCCCTGTGCGCTGGCGCTGGATCAGGTCACCCAGGTGACCAGCCAGACGGTCACGCTGGCGAACGGCTTCACGGGCGCAGTGGATGGCAAGCTGTTTGATCTCGGCCAGGTTCCCGGCATCCGTGCCTATGCCATCCGCGGCGGGCAGCTCATGCGCTGTGATCTTATGGCGAATGCACTATGCCTGAGCGATAGTTCGGTCTGGGAGCCACTGGTCAGCAATATGGTCAGCCTGAAGGCGCAGTATGGTCGGGATGATACGCCGAGCATGGACGGTATTGTCGACAGCTATGATCCTGCCGCGCCCAGCCTGGGGTCGGATCAATGCAAGGTCGCGCGAATACTGACTGTCAGGTTGGCGCTGGTGGCGCGTGCGGTACAGTATGAAAAAACAGTCGTGCCGGTGTTCTTGAGTGCTGTCGGCTGGGCGGGTATTGATCTTTCGCAGAGCGGCGCTGACTGGGATCATTACCACTATCGCGTTTTCCAGACCGTCGCTCCGCTGCGCAATATCATGACCGGGGTGACAGGGTGTTGATCAGGTCAGCACCGTCACCTGTCACGGGGCAGTCCGGGGCCATCATGCTGGTCACCTTGGTTGTACTGCTGGCAATGGTGCTGAGTGGGCTGGCGCTGGTGCGTTCGGTGGATACCACCAATGTCGTCGCCGGCAACCTGGCTTTCCGTCATGCTGCCAGCCATGCGGCGGATATTGGTATCGAAACGGCCGTGGACTGGCTGGAACAGGCCGGTACCACGGGCGTCGATCTGAATGTCAGCCATTTTGGTGCTGATGACGACTACGCCTATGTCGCATACCGCAGCAAATCCGATGAACCGCCGGTGGCCGCGTCCTGGGATGCCTATTGGCAGGATAGTTTGCAGCCCATCAGCCGGCTGATTGCAGGCGCCGCTGGGCAGCCTGAGATTCGCTTTGTCATTCAGCGATTATGCAGCGCGCAGGGGAATCCGGGTGATCCCGCCAGCGGGGTCAGATGTTCGATATCGCCTGCCAATATCTCCACCGGCAACAGCAAAGGCGGTGGCGTCAGCCTGATTTCCAGCGGTCAGATTTATTACCGCATCACCTGCCGGATTTTCGGGCCTGGCAATACTGTGAGTTACGTCCAGTCGGTCGTTTTGCTGTGAAGGTTCATGCCATGGGTGCTATCAGGAAAACCACGCGAAATTTAGTGCTGCTGTGCCTGACGGGCGGGCTGGTGATCATGATCGGCGGTTTGCCTGCCTTCGGGGCCGCTACCGATCTGGCGACTGCACCGCTGATTACGTCGGCACCCACGCTGGTTTTGCCCAACCTGATGGTTGTGTTTGATGACTCGGGCAGCATGACCTGGACGCATATGCCCGATACGGTAGAAGGCTTTACCGGTTCATCCAGTCGCAGTAGTTGCAGCATCGGTTCCAGTTGCGAATTTGGTTACCGGAGTAGCCAGTGCAATGGCGTGTACTACGACCCGACCGTCACCTATACGCCACCGGTCGATTCGGCCGGCGCGGCCTACGCCAATGCGGTGTTCACGCGCGCGAAAATCGATGGTTACGATGGGGCGAGTCTTACGGTCGATTTAAGTCGCAGTTTCTACGCCTATGACCAGTCGACGACCTACAATAACGTTGGGCGCGATACCGCGCAGCCTGCCTATTACTATCGCTACACCGGGACGGAAACCGCAGCATCGCAAAAGCTTTACAACACAACCGGCAGCCTGTTTTACCGCGAGTGCAACAGCAAGCCCAGTGACTATGGTTTGAGCCAAAGTGCACCCTATAACCGGCCGCCTCCCTTTGAATTGGTCAGGGTGACGGGCACCGCTGAAGAGCAAAACTTTGCCAACTGGTTCAGTTATTACCGAACCCGCGTTCTCATGATGAAGACCGCCCTGGGTACGGTCGCTTATAACCTGCTTGATAGCAGTTATAGGGTGGGTTTCACGACCCTGTTCAATTCTGCCAGTACTCAGGCATTTCTGGATTGGGCCCCGTTCGATGGGGCGGCTAAAACCAGTTGGTACAACACGCTTTATGGGTTGCTACCGCAGGGTTCGACCCCACTGCGGACGACCCTGTCAAATGTGGGCAGGATGTATGCCCGCAAGCTGACCTCAATCACGGTCGACGGCACAACAACCCCGATCAAGGATCCGGTTCAGTATTCCTGCCAGAAAAACTTCACCCTGCTCTCGACGGATGGTTACTGGAATGATGCCAGTAACCCCAAGCAGTTGAATGGTAGTACCGATATTGGCAATCAGGACAACACCCTGCAGCGACCGTTTTACGATGGTGGTGGTTCTTCGGCCAGCAACAGCCTCGCCGATGTGGCCCAATACTATTACGCTACCGATCTTCGCACCTCTGCGCTATCCAACTGCACGGGAGCCCTGGGGAGTGGCCTAGACGTGTGCCGCAATAATGTGCCGGTAGGCCCGGAGGACCCGGTTTCTGCGCAGCATATGGCGACCTTCACGCTGGGGCTGGGTGCGCCCGGCAGGATGATTTATTCACCCAGTTATTTGAGTGATGGCTCGGGTGATTATTTCTCGGTCAGGAATGGACGCGCAGCCCCTGCCAACTGTAGCTGGCAGACCAGTGGCAGCGTTTGTAACTGGCCCATTCCGGCCTCGGGCGCCGTGACCGCCATTGATGATCTCTGGCACGCAGCCGTCAATGGTCGGGGTAAGTACTACACGGCGACCAATGCCAAAACGCTGGCCGATAGTCTTTTTAGCGCCTTTGCCGAGATTGTCGCTCGGCGTGGCTCGGTGGCGGCGGCAGTCAGTAGCAACCCGAACCTGTCGGCGGGCAGCGATTTCGTGCTGGCATCGGCGTTCAATTCAGGCGGCTGGTATGGTGATCTTTATGCCAAACAAATCGACATACAGGCCGGAACGCTCAAGGCTGACATGCTCTGGCAGCAGACGCTGGACGGCATGGATTATACGCAGAGGACTATTCTTACCTACGATGACGTCAAACAGACCTTGGCCCCTTTTGCCAGTTATGTGAAAGGGAATGCGGCCCTGCTGACCACCTACTTTAATAGTGATGCCGCGCTGGTCGATTATCTGGTCGGCGATGCCAGCAACGAGGGCGTTATTGGGAGTAGCAAGCCCTTCCGTCCCCGTGTGGATGCCCAGGGTGTGCGACGTCTGCTGGGTGATATCGTCCATTCAGAGATCGTCTATGTAAAAAAGCCGCTCTATAACTACACGGATGAGGGTTACGACGACTATACCGCGGACCATTCAAATCGGATGGGTGCCGCCTACGTCGGGGCCAATGATGGCATGCTGCATGCGTTTGCCACCGAGACCCTTGGCAGCGTAACAGCCGGAGATGAGCTTTGGGCTTACGTGCCAGGACCGGTGCTACCTAATTTGCGCAAACTGGCGGACAAAAAGTATCAGTACAGTCATCAGTATTTTGTCGATGGCACACCGCTGGTAGGTGATGCCTATTTTGCCGGTGCCTGGCATACCGTGCTGATAGGCGGTTTGAACTCTGGCGGCAAAGGGTATTACGCGCTGGATATTACCAATCCGCAGGTGCCGAAACTGTTATGGGAAATCTCCAGCGCGACCCCGGGTTTTGCCAGCATGGGTTATAGCTTTGGCAATCCGGTCATCACCAAAACCAAAACCGGCCAGTGGGTAGCGCTGGTGACGTCCGGCTATAACAATCACGATAGCCGCACCGGGGTGGGGGATGGCAAGGGCCACCTATTTGTTATTGATGTGGGCACTGGCCAGTTGCTCAGGGAGATTTCGACGCTGACCGGCTCCGCCGAAACACCCAGCGGCCTCGCAAAAATCGTGGCCTGGAGCGATAACGCCGAATATGACAATACGGCTTTGCGCGTCTATGGTGGCGATCTGCTCGGTAATGTCTGGCGTTTCGATATCAACGGTGATGTAGGTGCGGCTGGCTACGATGCCCAGTTGCTGGTGCGGGTGCAGGACGCTACCGGCAAATCACAGCCCATCACCACCCGACCTGAAATCACCGAGATCAACGGCAAGGCGGTCGTCTACGTCGGCACTGGCCAATATCTCGGTCTGACCGACCTTGCTGATAGCAGCCAGCAATCCTTCTACGCGATCAAGGACGAGCTAGGCACCACGACCTATGCCAATCCGCGAACCGTCGGTAGCCTGTTTGTGCAGCAAACCCTGACCAACGGCACCTGCCCGACCGGAACCGATGTGTCGATTTGCACTAGTGGTCAGGCCGTGAGAACGGCGAGTCGAAACGCCGTGGATTTCTCCACCCAAAACGGCTGGTACGTCGATTTGCCGGAAACAGGAGAGCGGGTCAATGTTGATCCGGTTCTGGCACTGGGCATTCTTGCCTTCAACTCGAATACCCCAAGCAATACCGCCTGCGCGGAGGGCGGTACCAGCATGCGCTATTTTCTTGATGCTGCGACCGGCGGTGCCCTCAGCAGTGTCAAAACCTCAGTGGCGGGTTCATCGCTGGGAAATGTGCTATCGAGTCGGCCCTTCGTTATCCAGACACCTTCCAGCAAGGTCGGTGAGGTCATTAGCGGTTCGGGCGGGACGACCGTCCTGCTGGACATGCCAAAGCCACCGATCGGTGCCAGCACCCGCCGGGTCTCTTGGCGGGAGTTGCCCACTGAATAACGCCCCATTCATCCCGCCTCGCAGTGTCCCCGCTGCCGGTGCAGGCGATTCAGTTTCGGTTCAGTTTTGGCTGATAGATTCTGAAGCGTTCGGAATTCCGCGACTGCCCGTTAGTCGATGGCGATGCCGTCAAGCAGGTTTCGGTCACTATTCACACCGTGAATGGTCCGCTTGCACTCTTTCGATTGGACGCTGATCGGGTCAAGGTCCTACAGTACTCCCCCGAGTAACTTAACAAGCGGCTGTCGCAGGCAATGGGTTAGCCCAATCAAGACGGAGTAGGTGGATGAGCATGCAGCAGATGAGTCGGCATGACGCGGCGTCAAGCAGTGGCGTGCGGCGTCTCAGCGGTTTGAGTTTTCTGGCCATAGTGGCCTCGGTATCGCTACAGCCTGCAGACAGGGTGGGCGATGGGCTGATTGATGCTGTGGCGGCGGCGACCATGACATCCAGCCCACGGTTTGATTCGGTGACCAGTACACCCTCTCTGCTCGATAATGGGGTTACGGTCGCCGAGGGCGCTACATTCACAGTGAGCATCAAGGTGAGTGATCCCTATGCCGCCGGTTACGACTCGGTCTATGCCGGTACCGTTGATCGTAATGGCAATTTCTATTTTGACGGGAGCAATCCGGATTTGCCATCTGGTGCAGTTTTCAGCGTGGCAGATGGCGACACGACCTCAGCCACACTGACCTGGACCCCACCGGTAGGGGCATCCCGATCGACAGCGAATGTCAGCGTGATCCTGGGGGTGTCTAACACCTATTCTCATAAATTGGTGAAGCGTGCGATTAGCATCAGGGTGGTTGATCCCAGCGGCAACATTGCCGATGGGGCATTGACAGGAGGCGTCGCCTCGGTTGCCGCCGGACAGGTCAAAAAAGTGACCATCGCCAAGGCGCTCTGGCGTGCTTCCTCGTCTACCCTGTTCGTCAGGGGGAAGGTCGTGCCAAGAGGCCGGTCGAGAGTCTACGGTCAAACCGTGACCCTGAATGATGCCGATACCGGCGATTTGATCGGCATGGCCACCGTCAAACGCAACCAACAGTGGGTATACTCTGGCACACCGGTGACGGGGAGACAGCCTTGCCGCCTGCAGGCTGATATCGGTGGCAAGGACAGCATCAGGCAGATCAAGGGGGGAGCCTGTGGCGGTTAGCCGTCTGGTGCAGTCGATGAGTGGAACCGGGGTGCGGTGATTCCGTTTTGCCTGATCAATTTTGGGTGACTACCATCACCCGTAGTATTTTTCCTAAATGAAGCGAGGGTTTTCAATATGAATATCAATAAAAATATGCGTCAAGAGGGTTTTACCCTGATTGAGTTGATGATCGTGGTGGCGATCATTGGAATCTTGGCTGCAGTGGCGATACCCGGGTATCAGGATTACACCGTGAGAGCAAAAGTTCAGGAGGCTGTTAGTCTGGCCACACCTGCTATGACAGCTGTTGGCGTCGCCTGCAGTGACGGCTCATTGTCAGCGACAAGCACCAACTCCACCCTTGGGCTGGGTACCAATACCGCTATCACAGGAAAATATACGACTTCCGTAACCGCTGCTGGTACAGGAACAACTTCTGCAACGGTTACTATAGTTTTAAAAGCAATAGGCAGCTCAGTTACTGCTGGAGACACTATTCTCTACACTGCTGCCTGTAGTTCAGATTCTGGGACTACATGGACAGTTGGTGGTACCTTGAATTCAAAATACCTGCCTAAGGTTTAGTTGCTATCCTGAAGTTTTCCATTGGTTATGTTGTTTATAAGTATTTTGTGATGAGTCGCTTCTGGTGGATGGCGCTGTTATCGCTTTTGATAGTGATTCAAGCAGTTATTTATTGATTTTTGCGGTACGCAGAGGCCATCCGCATTTAAAATGTGCAGCCGCTAATTTGCCTAGTACTAAATTTTCTCAATAATGGTGGCGGGTTGGCGGTTGTTAGTCGATTTTATGGTGGGTGGCTCGCGCTGATGCTCCAAAAGGTACAAGCATCAGTTGCTCTAAATCCATGCACAACTGCCGTGGCTTAAAGGGTTTCGCAGATTGCAGTTAGGGGTTGCAATCCGTTTGGGGGGAACCCTTGCCTTATCCCCCCGCTTAGCAAATCACGCCAGCCGTATTATGATGTGGGTCCTTTTCGGCCCTACCCGGACCTTTCCGCATGATGCAGCGTACCGCAGAGATTGAACGCAATACGTCCGAGACCCGCATCCGGGTCCGGCTTAATCTGGATGGCACTGGCGTTGCTGTGTTTGCGACGGGGTTGCCGTTTCTTGACCACATGATGGATCAGATCGCCCGCCACGGGCTGATTGACCTTGATGTGCACGCCGAAGGCGATCTTCATATCGACGCCCACCACACCGTTGAGGATATCGGCATCACCCTCGGCATGGCCTTTGACAAGGCGGTAGGCAGTAAACAGGGCATTCGCCGCTATGGCCATGCCTACGTGCCGCTGGACGAGGCGCTGTCGCGGGTGGTGATTGATTTCTCCGGCCGACCGGGGTTGAGTTATGGGGTGGAATTTCCCCGCGCCAGCATCGGCGGCTTCGATGTCGACCTGTTTGGCGAATTCTTTCACGGTTTCGTCAACCACGCCAAAGTCACTCTGCATATCGACACCCTCAAGGGCCGCAATGCCCATCACGTTGCCGAGACCCTCTTCAAAGCCTTTGGCCGAGCCCTGCGCATGGCGCTGGAGCCTGACGAAAGGATGCAGGGCATGATGCCGTCCACCAAAGGTTCACTCTGACCCACCCCGCTATCCGGCTAATTCATATGTCTTCAGTTGCCATAATTGATTACGGGATGGGGAATCTTCACTCCATCGCCAAGGCTGTCCAGCAGGCCAACAACCGGGTTTCAGTCGTGGTCAGCGACGATCCTGCGACCATACTGACCGCCGACCGGGTCGTTTTTCCCGGCGTGGGTGCCATCCGCGACTGCATGGCGGCGCTGGCTGAGCGTAAGTTGGCGCCGGTGATTCGTGAGGCGGCGGCGACCCGGCCTCTGCTCGGTATCTGTCTCGGTATGCAGGCCCTGCTGGATGCCAGCGAGGAGAATGGCGGGACACCTTGCCTGGGCCTGATTCCCGGGCGGGTGGTGCGTTTTGCCGAGGGGTTGAGTGACAGCCGGGGGCAACGCCTGAAGATTCCACATATGGGCTGGAACCGCGTAAATCCGGTGGCCGATCACCCCCTGTGGGTGGGTATACAACCCGGCAGTTGGTTCTATTTCGTCCACAGTTATTACGCGCAGCCGGTGTCGCCTGACGATGTCGCTGCCACGACCGATTACCCGCTGCCGTTCACCTCGGCGCTGTCGCACGGCAATGTGTTCGCCATTCAGTGCCATCCGGAAAAAAGTCAGGCGGTGGGACTGCGGTTGCTGGCCAATTTTCTGGACTGGACGCCCTGACCCTGATTCGCCTTTTAACCCTTCACCCTACCTTCGCTTGTTGAGGATATTCCCATGCTTTTGATACCTGCTATCGATCTGAAAGATGGCAAGTGTGTGCGCCTGCGGCAAGGCCGTATGGAAGACGACACGGTTTTTTCCGACGATCCCGTTGCTGTGGCCGGCAAATGGGTGGCGGAGGGCGCGCGCCGTCTGCATCTGGTTGACCTGAACGGCGCCTTTGCCGGTAAGCCGGTCAATGGTGCCGTGATCCATGCCATTCGCGAGGCCTACCCCGATATCCAGATTCAGGTCGGTGGCGGCATCCGTGATGAAGAAACCATTCAGGCCTATCTGGATGCCGGCGTCGATTACGTCATCATTGGTACCAAGGCCGTCAGCGCCCCGCATTTTGTCCGCGAGGTGGCGGCCGAGTTTCCCAATCACATCATCGTCGGTCTGGACGCAAAAGACGGCAAGGTGGCGATAGACGGCTGGTCCAAACTCTCCCATCACGATGTGATTGATCTGGCCCAGAAGTTCGAGGACGAGGGCGTCGAGGCCATCATCTACACCGATATCAGCCGTGACGGCATGATGCAGGGGGTCAACGTTGAAGCCACCGCGCGGCTGGCCCGGGCGATTCGTATTCCGGTGATTGCCTCCGGTGGTATCCACACCATGACCGATATCCACGCGCTGGGCGGGGTTGTGGGTGATGGCGTCAGCGGTGCCATTACCGGTCGCGCAATCTACGAAGGCACGCTGGATTTCGCCGAAGCCCGCAAGATCGCGGAGCAGTACTGAATCATGCTGGCTAAACGCATCATTCCCTGCCTTGACGTGGACAATGGTCGGGTGGTCAAGGGTGTTCGCTTTGTCGATATCAAGGATGCCGGCGATCCGGTTGAAATTGCCCGTCGCTACGATAGCGAAGGCGCAGACGAGCTGACGTTTCTTGATATCACGGCCAGTGCGCATGACCGCGACACCATGGTGCATGTGGTGGAGCAGGTGGCCGGCGAGATTTTCATTCCGCTGACCGTCGGTGGCGGTATTCGGACGCTGGAGGACATCCGGCGCATGCTCAATGCGGGTGCCGACAAGGTGAGCATCAATAGTGCCGCCGTGGCCCGGCCCGAGTTTGTACGTGAGGCGGCGGAGCGCTTCGGTTCGCAGTGTATCGTGGTGGCGATTGATGCCAAGCAGGTGGCGGACAGTCCCTCGCGTTGGGAGATTTTTACCCATGGTGGCCGCAAGCCCACCGGTCTTGATGCAATCGAATGGGCGCGCTTCATGGTCGATCTGGGCGCGGGCGAAATCCTGCTGACCAGCATGGACCGCGATGGTACCCGTCAGGGCTTCGACCTGGCGCTGACGCGCGCGATCAGTGAGGCGGTGGCGGTGCCGGTGATTGCTTCCGGTGGCGTCGGCAGTTTGCAGCATCTGGCTGATGGGGTGACTGAAGGGCAGGCGGATGCCGTATTGGCCGCCAGCATCTTCCATTTTGCCGAACATAGCATCCGCGAAGCCAAGCAGCACATGGCCGATCAGGGCATTGAGGTGCGACTGTGAATGAGTGGCTTGACGAGGTGCGCTGGGGCCCTGACGGACTGGTGCCGGCGATTGCCCAGGAGCAGGGCAGCGGTCAGGTGCTGATGGTGGCCTGGATGAACCGGGAGGCGTTGGCGCTGACTGCCGCCGAAGGGTGTGCCGTCTACTGGTCGCGCTCGCGCGGGAAACTCTGGCGGAAAGGTGAGGAATCCGGGCACCAGCAGAAGGTACTGGCGATTCGGCTGGATTGTGATGAGGACGTTATCCTGCTGACGGTCGAGCAGGCCGGCGGCATCGCCTGCCATACCGGCCGGCACCATTGTTTCTTTCGCACGCTGCGCGATGGTCGCTGGGAGTCGGTGGAGCCGATCCTCAAGGCCCCCGAAATGATCTACAGGAGTTGAGCATGGATGTACTGACCGAATTGGCAGCGGTATTGGAACAGCGCAAAAGCCAGGATCCTGATTCGTCCTATGTGGCCAAGCTCTATGCCAAGGGACTTGATGCCATCCTCAAGAAAATTGGCGAGGAAGCGACTGAAACCGTCATGGCCGCCAAGGACGGTGTGCCGGACAAGATCATCTACGAGGTCGCCGATCTGTGGTTTCACAGCATGGTGCTGCTGGCACATCAGGGGTTGAGCCCTGATCAGGTGCTGGCGGAACTGCAACGGCGTTTTGGTTTGTCCGGGCTTGAGGAAAAAGCCTCGCGGCCCAAAGTCTGAAGCAACCATTTTAAGTACGCAACGATCATGGCTATCAGAACCTACAAGGGCCAGACCCCGGCACTGGATGCTGGTGCATTTGTCGATGCCAGTGCCGTGGTGATCGGTGATGTCACGTTGGGGCGGGATGTTTCCATCTGGCCGATGGCGGTGCTGCGCGGTGATGTTAATTCGATCCGCATCGGTGATGAGACCAATATCCAGGACGGTGCCGTTCTGCACGTGACCCATCGCAGCGCCAGCAATCCCGAGGGTTACCCGCTCATAATCGGCAAAGGCGTTACGGTGGGGCACAAGGTGGTGTTGCACGGTTGCCGCATTGGCGATTTCTGCCTGATCGGCATCGGTGCCATCATCATGGATGGCGCGGTGGTTGAAGATCGGGTGATGGTCGGGGCTGGGGCTCTGGTGCCGCCGGGCAAGCGGCTGGCAAGCGGCCACCTCTACGTCGGTAGCCCGGCCCGGCCTTCACGGCCGCTCAGGGATGATGAACTGGCCTATCTTAGTTATTCCGCTGCCGGCTATGTGCGGCTCAAGAACGATCATCAGGCCGATTCGAAGTGGGTCGCGCCCTGAGCGCCCATAGGCTTATCCGTTATCGCACAAACCACGGGCCTGGTTCAGCAACCGGATGACCGGTGCCGTTGCCGGTCTGATTCCCCGCCAAAGAGCGAAGGCCTCTGCCGCCTGTTCCACCAGCATTCCCACCCCGTCAACACTCAGTGCCGCACCGGCCTGTTCGCCCCAGCGCACAAAAGGCGTAGGTGCCCTGCCATAAGCGAGATCGTAACAATGGCCGCCTGCGGCCAGAAGGCCCGCAGGCAGTTCTGGTAACTGGCCGCTAAGGCTGGCGGCGGTGGCGTTGAGGATGAGGTCAAAGTTCCGGTCCTGGAGGGTATCCATTCCACCCCCCTCAATGGGGGCCAGGTCGCTGAATGCCTCAGCCAGTTCAGCAGCCGTGGCGCCCGTCCGGTTGGCAATGGTCAGGCGGGCTGGGGTGAGTTCCAGCAACGGTGCCAGTATGCCCCTCACCGCCCCGCCTGCACCCAGTATAAGTATCCGTCGGGCGGTGATCGGAATGTGATGGTTCTCCAGCAGGTCGCGCACCAAGCCGACGCCGTCGGTGTTGTCGCCGTAAATCTCACCCTCTGTTCCGAGCGCCAGTGTGTTGACCGCTTCGGCGCGGCGGGCCCGCTCACTGTGTGTGCTGGCGATCCCAAAAGCCAGGGTCTTGAGCGGCACGGTGCAGTTGAGTCCCTTGCCGCCGCTGGCAAAAAAACTCCGTACCGCGGTATCGAAGGTCTGGGGCGGAACGTCCTGTGCTGTGTAGCTGATCGCCTGTCCGGTCTGTTCGGCAAACAGCGCGTGGATGCGGGGCGACTGGCTGTGGCTGATGGGATGGCCAAAGACGGCGTAGCGGTCGGGCTCTAGCATGGGCGGGTTCGTAAAGGTGTTCAGGCCGGGCCGTCGTGCAGCCACTCGGCCACCGTTTTAGCGTAGTAACTGAGGATCGCATCGGCACCAGCGCGCTTCAGCGACACCAGCGCCTCCAGTACGGTTTTGCGCTCATCCAGCCAGCCATTTTGCGCGGCCGCCTTAAGCATGGCGTATTCCCCGCTGACCTGATAGGCGAAGGTGGGAACCCCGAATTCAGTCTTGACCCGACGGATGATATCAAGATAGGGGAGGCCCGGCTTGATCATCACTATGTCGGCCCCTTCGTCTAGATCCAGCGCGACTTCACGCAGAGCTTCATCGCTATTGGCCGGGTCCATTTGATAGTTGGCTTTGTCGGCTTTGCCGAGAGTAGCGGCTGAGCCTACGGCATCACGGAAGGGGCCGTAAAACGCCGAGGCATATTTGGCCGAATAGGCCAGAATCCGGGTGTTAATGTAGCCTGCGGCCTCAAGTGCGTCGCGGATGGCGCCGATGCGGCCATCCATCATGTCCGAGGGTGCGACGATGTCTGCACCTGCTTCGGCATGGGAGAGGGCTTGCCGGATCAGGACGGCTACGGTCTCGTCATTCATCACATAGCCGGCCTCGTCAATCAGACCGTCCTGACCATGGGTAGTAAAGGGGTCCAGCGCGACATCGGAGATCACGCCTAGTCCGGGCAGGGCGGTTTTGATGGCGCGTATGGCGCGTTGAGCGAGGCCATCGGGGTTGTAGGCTTCGGCCGCATCGAGACTTTTACGGTCGGTCGGTATTACCGGAAACAGGGCAACGGCAGGAATGCCAAGTGCGGCGGCCTCCTGACACGCCCGCACCAGTAAATCGATACTCAGTCGCTCAATGCCCGGCATTGAGGCAATGGCTTCGCGTTTCTGTTCACCTTCGATGACAAAAAGCGGGTAGATCAGGTCGGTGGGCGTCAGCCATGTTTCGCGCATCAGGCGGCGGCTAAAGTCATCGCGGCGCATGCGCCGCGGGCGCAGGCGCGGGAAGTTTGAGTGAGAGTGGGATGTCATCGTGTAACTTCTTGGGGCAAACAAGGGATGGCCAGTAGTGTATTCGAGCCTCCCGCGTTATGATAGAAAGACTATAGTTTTTAGGGAAATTGCAGTCATGAAATTGATGAAACCGGCTTTGGGTATGGCGATCTGGATGAGTGCGCTGTCGCTGATTCTGAGCAGTTTCTGTGCCCCTGCCATGTCCGCAGAACAGTTGGCACCGGCGCAGCAGGTGATCCAGAAGACGGCGGACCAACTTCAGGTTTCCCTGCAGAAACCCGAATATAAGTCGGACTTCAAAAAAGCTACCACGCTCGTAGATTCGATCATCAACCCACATGTTGATTTTGATCGCGTCTCCATTCTGGTTCTTGGTAAAAACTGGCGCACCGCCACGCCCGAGCAGAGAGAGCAATTCAAAAAGGAATTCCGGATGCTGCTGGTGCGAACCTACACTACAGCCTTCACCGAGTATGCCGACTGGAAAATCCGCTATTTGCCCATGGACGGCGAGACTTCCGACAATAAGGCGATGGTGAAAACCGAAATTCTGCAGTCGGGTGGTCAGCCAGTGGCGGTCAATTACCGAATGGTTCAGGATGGCAACGATTGGAAGGTTTACGACATTTTGATCGAAGGCATCAGTCTGCTGCAGAATTACCGTGCCAGCTTTGGTGATGAGGTTGAGCGAACCGGCTCACTTGACCAATTGATCAAGCATCTTGCCGAACGCAACTCCGGTGCTCTCAAAGAGCCCGTAGGCGACAAAAGCGGTTCATAACCATTCGCGGGGCTTCAGGAAGTTGGCGTAGAGGTTTTCCTCCGGACTGCCGGCTTCCGGTGACCAGTTATATCGCCAGTTGGCGACGGGTGGAAGTGACATCAGTATGGACTCTGTTCTGCCGCCTGACTGCAGGCCGAACAGTGTGCCTCTGTCGTAGACCAGATTAAATTCGACGTAGCGGCCTCGCCGGTACAGTTGAAACTCCCGTTCCCGCTCCCCGTAAACCATGTCCTTGCGTCTTTGCACAATAGGCAGATAGGCTTTCAGAAAGTGATCGCCGACACTGCGCAGGAACGCAAAACACTGCTCGAAACCCCACTCGTTAAGATCATCGAAAAACAG
>JBILXN010000122.1:0-7444 GCA_044378425.1 Methylococcaceae bacterium | reverse complement strand
CCTCGGCCACCGGTACGGGCGTGTTGCCGGCCAACACCAAAAAGATGCCAAAGCCAAAACCGGCCAGAGCCAACGCGGGAAGTGTGTATTTGGGGAGCATGGTCTGCCGCTGTGTATGTCGGGGGGGTTAATGATCGGCCTGCGTGACGATGCGCCCGTCATCCATGTGGGCAATGCCATCGGCAAATTCGAAAATACGCGCATCATGGGTGACGATCACCAGGGCTTTGGCTGCGTCCAGTGCTACGGCTTTCAACAATTCCATGACTTTATGGCCGGTCTCGTGATCCAGCGCACTGGTGGGTTCATCGCAGACGATGAGGCGCGGGTTGTGCACCAATGCGCGGGCAATCGCCACCCGCTGCTGCTGGCCGCCGGACAATTGCGACGGCAGCGAGCCGGTCCTGTCGCCCAGTCCGACCCGCTCCAGCATGGTGGTGGCCTCGCGATGCGCTTTGTGTCGATCCATGCCGTTGATAATCAGCGGAATCGAGGCATTCTCGGCCGCTGTCAGCGTGGGCAGCAGATTGTAGGCCTGGAACACGAACCCGATATTGCGGGCCCTGAACAGCAGGCGATCCCTGGGTTTGAGGTGGAGCAGATCCTGGCCGAATACTTCGCACAGCCCTTCATCCTGATCCAGGATGCCGGCGATGACCGAAATCAGGGTGGTCTTGCCGCAGCCGGAAGGCCCGACCAGCATCATCAGCTGGCCCGTCATGATGTCAAGATTCACCCTGTCCAGCGCCACCACGCGCTGGCCACCGGTATCGAAGGTTTTAACCAGTCCCTGACAGCGGACGGCCAGCGATGGCGGGGTCGGATGTGTCATGGTCTAACCCTTGAATACCACGGCGGGTTCCAGCGTGATCACCTTGCGGATACTAATGAGCGCCGCGAAGATGCAGATCAGCGTGACCCCAAGACCGCTGAACAACAGCAGTTGCCAGGGAAACTTGAAGGCCAGGATCGTATTGCGCATCCCCCAGCCGAACAGTGAGGTCAGCCCTACCCCCAGTCCGTAACCGATGGCACCGACCAGCGTTGCCTGCAGCAGGATCATTTGCAGCAGGGTCCCGTTGCTGGCGCCCATCGCCTTGAGCACCCCGAATTGGCGCAGATTCTCCATGGTGAAGTTGTAGAAGGTCTGGCCCGCAATCGCCGCACCGACGATGAAGCCCAGCGTCACCGATATGCCGAAATTGATCGGGATGCCGGTATTTTTCATAAAATAGTCGTAGGTCAGTTTCTGGAAATCGGCCTGGGTGTAAGCCTCCAGTCCGGTGGCAGCCTTGATCCGCGCGGTCAGCGCCGGCAGATTTTCCCCCGGCTTGGCCTTCACCAGAATGAAGGACAACAGCTTGCGCTCCCGGGGTGCAAACAGCATGGCGCGGGAGTACGTCGTATAAATAACCGGCTGTGACTGGAAGGTGCGGGTCGTCTTGGCTATGCCCACCACAATGGCCCGGCGGTCGTTCAACTCCAGGGTGTCGCCCACTTTGAGGGGGATGGGCGGGGCACCCTTCACCGGGGGTGGCAGGCCCAGTTTATCGCGGGCGCCGTCGGTATCGACGATCACGGCATCGCTGCGCCTGAGATCTGAAAGCTGGCCCTGCAAAAGGGTCGCCGGTCCGCCGATCAGGGTAGCGTCATCCAGTCCGATTACGTTGCAGGTCTGGAAGTTGCCATTTGCCAGACGCGCCTTGATCAGCCCCTTGTACAGCGGCATGGCCCAGTCCACGCCGCGAATGCCGCGTACCCGATACAACTCCATATCCTGCAGCGGTTTGACGTCATCGACGAATTGAACTTTGGGGTCCATCACCCAGATATCGGGCAGGCCGACGTCGGTGATGAAACTGTACGACCGCATCATCAGGCCGATGAATATGGCCGGTTGCTGGGTCATGATCAGGGACGCGAAGGTGAGCCCCATCACGATGCCGAGATACTTGCCCCGGTCACCCATCAGCATTTTCAATGCGATGTAATTCATAGGTCATCCTGTCTGTTGACGGCCAGCTGTCGCAAGGCTGCCAGTGAAAACTGAAAAATCATTTCCGCCGTACGATCAACTGCCTGCGCATTGGCCACAATGTCGGGTGAAAGCCGCTCCACCAGGGGGCGCGAATGCCGGTACACCAGGCATTGCCCCATGATGCTGCAAATAAAGCGGTCGATATCGGCCAGACTCCAGCCGGGCCCGGCCAGTTGGGGGATCAGTTCGCGCAACACCGCATAGCGCGGTCGCATAACGGTATCGACGATGTGATCAAGGGCGCCGGTCGGGTCGGCGATTTCCCGCGCCACCAGTTTGCCGTGGCGGCCCAGATGACTGTCATCCATGAACCGATGCAACATGATGCGGATGAACCGGTGCAGGCGGTCTTCTGCTGACAGTGAGTCATCAAGCAGAGCATCCTGCGGGTACTTGCGATCGGCCTGCTGGAAGGAAAAGGCCAGCGCCTTGCGGTAAAGCGCCTCCTTGCCGCCAAAGTAGTACTGAATCGCCGCTACATTGACCCCCGCCTGCGTGCAGATGCCCCGCACAGTGGTCGCCTTGTAGCCGCGCTCGGCAAAGACGTCGAGGGCCGCTTCCATGATCCGGTCACGGGCATGGTCACTGTCTTCCTGATTCAACATGGCGGAGCCTCAAACAATTGTTTGAGGTAGGCTATTAAACACCTGTTTTAATGTCAAGCCTGCGTGCTGAACACGATGCGGTGCTAGCCGTCATCCGGATCAACTGTTTAGCGGATGTGTGGTAAATCGTAGGCAGCCTGCCGGCCATGTAGCGAACCCCTGCAGAATCTGGAGTCATCATCGGTAGCGGGCAGAAAGGCCGCGTACGGCGCCATAAACAACGCAACGGAACCTGCCATGACCACCACTCAGCGATCGGGTGATGACGGCCTGACCGGCGCCTTGGCTGACGCCTTGAGCGGGCTGGGTGTTACGGCTCAGGGATTGAGTCAGACAGAGGCTAACCGGCGATTGAGGCGATACGGGCCCAATCTGCTGGAAGAGCGCACGCGCTACGCGGCCTTACGCACCTTTATCAGCCGCTTCAAAAATCCGCTGGTGCTGATACTGATTGCCGCCGGAGCGGTCTCCGCGATGGTCCATCAGCAGGCCAGTTTCGTGATGATCTGCGTCATGGTACTGGCCAGCGTCACGCTGGACTTCGTGCAGGAATACCGCGCCAACCGCGCCGCCCAGCGATTACGCGAGTCCATTGCCAATACGGCCCAGGTGCTGCGCGATGGCGCCTGTATTGAGTTACCCGTCAGACAACTGGTGCCCGGCGATGTGGTCAGGCTGGCGGCCGGCGACCGGGTGCCGGCAGATGGACGGTTGCTGGAGGGCCGGGATTTCTTTGTCAATCAATCGCTACTGACCGGCGAACCCTATCCCGTCGAGAAATTTCCCGATCAGGAACCCCTGTCGCTGGATCCCGATACCAACAGGGCTGCGGTTTTCATGGGCGCCTCGGTCATCAGCGGCAGTGCTACGGTGCTGGTCTGTCGGACCGGCAAGGCCAGCTTCCTGGGCGGTATTGCCTCATCGTTGCAGCAAAAAGCCCCGCCCACGGCGTTCGAGCGCGGCACCCGCCAGTTTGGCCTGCTGATCATGCGGCTGACCTTGTTGCTGGTGTTGTTTGTGCTGTTTACCAATACCTTTTTCGGGCGGCCCTGGCTGGATATGTTCCTGTTCGCGGTGGCGCTGGCGGTCGGGTTAACCCCGGAATTACTGCCCATGATCGTGTCGGTCACACTGGCTCGGGGCGCGGTGCGGATGGCGCGGCAGAAGGTCATCGTCAAACGTCTGGCCGCCATCCAGGATCTCGGCAGTATGGATACCCTCTGCACCGACAAGACCGGCACCCTGACCGAAGCCCGGATCACGCTACAGCGCCACGTCGACCCCGATGGTCGCGACAGCGACCAGGTGCTGGAACTGGCCTACCTCAACAGTTTTTTTGAGACCGGACTCCGCAGTCCGCTGGATGAGGCTCTGCTCGAACATACCGAAGTCAGCACTGGGCAATGGCGCAAAATCGACGAAGTGCCTTTCGATTTTGATCGACGGCGGGTGTCGGTGTTGCTGGATGACGGTGAGCGACGGCGGATCGTGGTGAAAGGTGCGCCGGAAGATATTCTCGGCCTCTCCAGCCACTGCCCTGGCCGGCAGGACGAACCCGAAAAAGTGCTGGATGCCAACACTCGCACCCGGCTGGATCGTCTTTACGCCGAATTGAGCGAGGAGGGTTTTCGCAGTCTCGGCGTCGCCTATCGGGATGTTGATCGGTCACAGACCCACGCCCGCGTGACGGATGAGAGCGAACTGATATTTGCCGGCTTCGCCGCCTTTCTTGATCCGGCCAGACCGGAGGCCGGGGACGCGCTGGCAAGCCTTGCGGCGCGGGGCGTGACGGTCAAGATCGTCACCGGTGATGACGAACGGGTGACCCAGCATCTCTGCCGGCAATTGGGCATCGTGGTAACGGGTGCACTGACCGGCCAGGACATTGCCCGGCTGGACGACCATGGTCTGGGCGCCGCGGTCGAGAGGGCCAACCTGTTCTGTCGGGTCAACCCGGGGCAGAAGTGCCGGATCATCCGGGCACTCAAGCAGCGCGGTAAGGTGGTGGGGTACCTGGGTGATGGCATAAACGATGCCCCCGCCCTGCACGAGGCCGACGTCAGTCTCTCGGTCGATACTGCGGTAGATGTGGCCAAGGAGGCGGCGGATATGATTCTGCTGGAACATGATCTGCGGGTGCTGTACCAGGGCGTGCTGGAAGGGCGGCGCACCTTCGGTAACATCATGAAATACATCATGATGGGGACCAGTTCGAACTTCGGCAACATGTTCAGTATGGCGGGTGCTTCGCTCTGGCTACCCTTCCTGCCCATGATGCCCACACAGATACTGCTCAACAACTTCATTTACGATGTATCGGAAGTACCGATCCCGCTGGATCATGTCGACGAAGACTACCTGGACCGGCCCCGGCGCTGGGATATGCGCTACATCCGCAACTTCATGCTGACGCTCGGGCCGGTGAGTTCACTGTTCGATTTTCTGACCTTCTCTCTCATGCTGACGGTTTTCCAGGCCGACCCATCGCTCTTCCAGACCGGCTGGTTTATGGAATCGCTGGCCACTCAGGTGCTGGTCATCTTCATCATCCGCACCCGCCATAATCCGCTGCGCAGCCGACCCAATGTCTGGCTATGGGTGACTTCACTCGGCGCTGTGGCGTTAGCGACGCTGATCCCGTTCACTCCGCTGGGTCACGCTTTTGGATTCACCCGACCGCCGATCACATTTGTCCTGGCGCTGCTGGCGATCGTCTGCGTTTATCTGCTGGTGGTCGAGGCCATCAAGCGCTGGTTCTTCCGCCATTTCGAGGCGCAGGGTTGACGCCTCAATCGCGTGCAGCGATGGCCGCTTTGACACCGGCCCATCAATCCCAACACCAGGCATCAACCGTAAAAAAGTTGTCTTCCCGAATCCGGACTGTAACCCCCCCCAGCAGGTACAACCCCCGACAGCGCACGTCATATACGTCCACCGTCGTCGGTTTCATCCGCTTCCTCATGCTTTGCACGACCGGAAAATAATGAATAGGTGCTTAAGACAGAATCATTGCAATGCCTTATCATCAGCGGCCCCAAAGATACCTATCGAAACCGTACCAAAATCCGGGATCTTTTCTGATTCCAGGCTTGGTGTCTGATTCGTAAAGCGACGCTGCTTTTCGGGAATTCCATTACCTTTTCTGAGACGGATCATGAAAAAAACGCTCACTTTTCTGACACTCCTTGTCGTTTCCTCATCCACCTTTGCCGCGGGTGCGGGTAAAACCATCAAGGGTTCCGTGACCACCCCCATGGCAGGTGTCATCTGCGATAAAAAGGCCAACTTTTGCGCGGATTCGAGTGGGATCTCCGCAGGACTCACCAAGGAATATCTGGGTGATGCCGCGCAGGCAAAGCTGATGGCGATGGGTGAATTCGATATGAGTGAGTTTGTACTCAGCAATGGCGTCCGTTGCGACACCAAGACCCAAAAGTGCACGGTCAGCAAGATCAACCAGAAGGTTGATGCGGCGCACACCAAGGCCCTGTTCGGAAAGTAACGCGGATATCCACCAAGAGACGGAGTGATCTCATGTCAGTCATGAAACGTGCACACGGAACTGTTCTGTCT
Organism: Methylococcaceae bacterium; assembly: GCA_044378425.1. Lineage (GTDB taxonomy): Bacteria > Pseudomonadota > Gammaproteobacteria > Methylococcales > Methylococcaceae > UBA6136. Next base: position 1,228 of record JBILXN010000122.1, on the reverse strand, counting down.
CTTGCGTTGGGTCTTTCGACGCCGGCCTTTGCGGGCGGCTTTGATCAGACCCTGTCTCTTCAGGGCGTCTCCTTTCACGTCACCTGCCCGAATCAAGGTTCGATGAATACCTTGCGGATCGAACCCCAAGGGCTCAAGAAGGACAATGCGGTAATCGCGAAGGAGATCGAAGGGACGGTCACAGGCGCTGAGGTCGGGGATCTCAATGTCGATGGTTCTCCCGAAATCTACGTCTATGTGACTTCCGCAGGCAGTGGCTCGTATGGTTCTCTCGTAGCCTATGCCGCAAATCGTAAGAAATCTTTGACGGAAATCTATCTGCCCCCGCTTCAGGACGATCCGAAGGCCTCGAAAGGCTACATGGGGCATGATGAATTTGCCGTTGTCGAGAGTTCACTGGCGCGACGTTTTCCCATCTACAAGGATGGCGATACGAATGGCACGCCCACCGGTGGCATCCGCCAGATTCAGTACAGGCTGAAGGCGGGGGAAGCGGGGTGGGTATTAAAGTTAGTTCGGGCTGTTGCTTTCGGTGATCAGTAGCATAGCAGCGGTATATTGAATAATTGGACAATAAAATGAAAAAGAGTCTAATCAGACATGTAATGCTTGCAGCTGGTCTGTTTTCAGTTGGATGTATCGAATCCGTTTATGCGGACACCTATCAAGTGACAAGCGGTAAATGCACGGGTCCAGAAACGCTCTATGATGCAATAGGTAAGGCCAATGCAACCATTGGACTTGATACCATCGAGATTCGGGTTCCAATTACTGGATGGCAATGGGGGGCATGCTCTCAGATGGGGCCTAAAGATCTGTTTCCAGTCACGATTACGGATCCGCTGGTGATCGATGGCGGCAGTCTGACTGGTAATGACGGTATACACTCTATCCAGCAGTGGGTTGCTAGTTCTGGTCAGGTAAATGATTTAGGTATGTGTCCTGCTAGTGACATCTTCATGATACCAATCGATGTTGCTACTGGAGGGTTCCGCATTGGTTTGCCCGGCCAAGACAATAACGGGCTGGCGGTCACTATCAGAAACCTTAAAATCCAGGGTCTTCTTAATTTAGCTCAAGTCAATAAAAATGCCTCTCTCACATTGGATAATGTCCAGGCAAAAAATATCTGGGACATAAAAAAATGCACCCATCCCGCCATTGAGGTTGCGGCTGATTCCTTTCTTACCGTAAAAAACTCATCATTTGATGGCTTCCACAATTGGGT
>JBILXN010000121.1:0-7446 GCA_044378425.1 Methylococcaceae bacterium | reverse complement strand
AGGCCATTGATAAGAAACTTCAACCCCTTTTAGGTTAGCCGATATGAAACATTTCGACCTTGAGCATGACGAAGAATTGAGTGCGCTCCTTGATAACGAACTCGGTCAGCGCGAGTCCTTGGCTCTATGGACTGAAATCGAAAATGCTGAGGCATTGAGGAACAAACTTCATCGTTATGCCATCGCTCAGCAGGTTCTGCAATCCGGGAAGCCGGTATTGCCTGATGCCAGCTTCGTTGATCGCGTTCATGCCGCCATCGCGGAGGAACCCGCGATCCTCGTTCCTCATGTTGTTAAGTATAAAGTTAGGGAAAGAGCCATGACTTTTGCTTTGGCCGCCTCTCTTGCTGTGCTAGCTGTAATAGTAGGTCGGTCGATGAATGATTATTCACCCACGAAAGGAACGGATGTTCTTGCTCAGGTCGGCGTGCCGGAAGGCGGGCTGAAAACCGCAGTTGCTGACCCCGAAATTGGTGACTATCTGGCGATGCATAACGAAACCACTTATCTATCGGGTGCTCAGGGGATGCTACCTTCTGTACGTTTGGTCAGTGGGCCCCCTACTCGATAATACAGAAATCAACCTGCCCAACGTGAAGTCTAGATCCCCAACAGCGTCTCGAAAGTTACTGGTCATCGTTTTGTTCACCCTCGTCTCATATCATGAGGCGTGGTCCGCTGATCCACTGAAAACACAAGCCAGTGGCCTTGAGTGGCTAAAGGACATGCGGCATGCCGCGATGAGCCTGAACTACCAAGGCATTGTCGCGTACATCAAGGATCAGCAGGTTGATAGCTTCAGGCTTTACCATTCCTTCAGCGGTGGTAAGGAAACGGAGAGGCTGGTGTCGATGAATAGCCCTCTTAGGGAGGTTGTTCGGAGTGAAGGAACGATATCGCGTTATACCAGCCAAGACCAGCAAGTAGCCGTTGAAACTAAACCATCAAACGGCTCCATATTGCTGGATTTGCCGGATGACCCCATCCTTCTGACTAAACATTACCGAATTAATCTTCGCGGCCAGGAATTTGTGGCTGGACAACTGGCTCAGGTGATCGCCTTGGAGCCGTATGATGAGTATCGTTATACCCGTTTGATATGGGTGGGTACCGATTCAAAACTACCGCTTAAATTTGATGTGCTTAACGAGGATGGCATTTCAGTCGAGCAGATGGTCTTTACTTCTATCAGTACTGAGACTGAAATTGCCCAAAAAGATTTGCAATCCTCCGTGCGTAGTGAATCTGCAGTGGCCAACATAAGCCATAGGGAGCAAAAGCCACTGGAATCGTTGAACTGGACTCTATCTGACGTTCCGGAAGGTTTTCAAATCGTTTCCTATGTGCTGATGAAGCGGCCTCCACTCGACGTGCCCGTGGAGCATATATTACTGAGTGATGGTTTTTCCTCCGTCTCCATATATATAGAGAAGCGCAAGGGTGCGAAGGCCGGACAGGCACGGAATATAGGCGCCATCAATGTCGACACTCAGTCATCCAATGGTTTCCTGCTGACCGTTATGGGTGAAGTTCCGATTAAAACCGTGAAGCAGATCGCAAAGGGTTTACGCTACAAGCAGAACCACGGCTCATGATCGAACAAGAGGTTGTGGTAGCCCGGGCCGAACCCGGACGTGTGTGGGTAGTGCCTCTAAGTTCCGGATGTAGTGTTTGTAAGCAAAGTTGCTTGGCATCACTGTTTGTTGCCAAATCATCCGAACGCTTTGAGCAGGAATGCGAAGTTCCTACGTCTTTTGCACTGGAAAAAAAAGACCATGCTATTGCGGGTATCCCTAAAAACGCTTTACTGGTCGCCAGCCTAACTATCTATGGCTTCCCTCTTGTGGTTTTTCTGGCCAGTTCACTGATCGGTGAAGTTATTGCCCAGTGGTTTGATATTTCTGATTCGGACGGGTTGGCAGCTATTGCCGGCATATTAGGCCTGGTTCTGGCTCTTGTATTTCTGAGGTTAAATCCCGCCCGGCTTTCACGCGATTCCCGGATTATTTTACTCAGGCCGGCTCACCGAGGCTGAGGAATCTGAGTGTTGCTATCTGACGTTTTCTCCCGTTCCTGGAGTTTTTAATGCTTAAAGCGAAGTGGACATCCTCTCTGTGGCTTGCGGTTGCTATGAGCTTCACAAGTCCGGCGAGCGTAGCGCAATTGCCCGATTTTACCGTTTTGGTCGAGCAGAACAATGCTGCCGTTGTCAATATCAGTACTACTCAGAAAATAGCTGCGCCCGATGCCCACCCCCAAATGCCGGAGGGTATGGATATACCTGAAGGCACGCCTTTCGATGACTTCCTGAAGCGCTATTTCGGAGAGGGGGGGCCTGGGGCGCCCGGTGGTATTCCGGGTGGGCCGGGGGATGGTGAGCCCAGTGAGGCCAAGTCTTTGGGTTCTGGTTTTGTAATTTCTTCGGATGGCTATGTTATTACCAACCATCATGTCATCAAGGACGCTGATGAAGTTGTGGTTCGTCTGAAAGATCGGCGTGAGCTGGTAGCCAAGGTTGTAGGTTCGGATAAGCGTAGTGACATCGCATTGCTCAAGGTTGAGGCAAGAGATTTGCCTGTTGTGAAAATGGGTTCTGCCGAAGCGCTAAAGGTAGGTGAGTGGGTGCTGGCGATTGGTTCTCCATTCGGATTTGATCACTCTGCCACGGCCGGTATAGTCAGTGCCAAGGGACGAAGTCTGCCCAGCGACAACTATGTGCCTTTCATACAAACCGACGTTGCCATTAATCCCGGTAATTCTGGAGGCCCACTGTTCAATCTTGACGGCCAGGTGGTAGGTGTCAACTCCCAGATCTACAGTCGTACCGGTGGTTTCATGGGATTGTCCTTCTCAATACCGATTGATGTCGCCATGCAGGTTGTCGATCAACTCAAGTCACAAGGCCGCGTGTCGCGCGGCTGGCTGGGTGTACAGATACAGGATGTGACACGAGATCTGGCCGAATCTTTCGGCATGAAGACACCTCATGGCGCCTTGGTGTCTCGAATACTGCCTAAAAGCCCGGCCGAAGAGGCAGGCTTGCAGATAGGAGACATCATCGAGGAATTCAACGGTCAGGATATTGCCACCTCGGCTGCGCTACCGCCCATGGTGGGGGCGACCGGGATCGGTCAGACTGCGAAACTCAAGGTGTTGCGGCAAGGCGAATCTCGCGAGGTGACCATCAAAATCGGCATGTTGCCGGAGGAAGAGCCCAAACCTGTTAGTGCCCAGGAAACTACAGCCGGAGACAAAATTGCCCGACTGAACATCGCGGTGAGCTCACTCACTTCCGAGCAACGGACTCAGTTGGAGTTGCCCAAAGCCAGTGGAGGGGTGCTGATTCAGTCGGTCTCTCCCGGGCCTGCCTATGATGCTGGTGTGAGGCGTGGGGATATCCTGCTCAGAATTCAGGATCAGCTCGTCAAGGATGCGAAGCAGTTGAATGATATCGTCAAGTCTCAACCCAAGGGCAAGTCGGTTGCAGCGCTTATCCAGCGTCAGGGGGGCACTCAGTTCCTCGCTATCAAGCTAAAGGACTGACGCAGTGACAGAACAAAAACACATACGCAACTTCTCCATCATCGCTCATATCGATCATGGGAAATCAACGCTGGCTGACCGATTCATCCAGACCTGCGGTGGCTTGAGTGAACGGGAGATGTCCGCTCAGGTGCTTGATTCTATGGATATCGAGCGCGAACGCGGCATAACCATCAAAGCCCAGAGCGTTACTCTCGGCTACAAGGCGCGCGATGGTATTACCTATCAACTCAACTTTATCGATACTCCAGGTCACGTCGATTTTTCCTACGAGGTGTCGCGCTCCTTGGCGGCCTGCGAAGGGGCTTTGCTGGTAGTTGACGCTGCCCAAGGTGTCGAAGCTCAGAGTGTAGCCAACTGTTACACCGCAATAGAGCAGGGGCTTGAGGTTATCCCGGTCCTTAACAAGATCGACCTGCCGTCAGCTGAGCCTGAACGGGTCTGCAATGAAATCGAGGAAATTATCGGAGTCCCTGCCGATGAGTCGCTCAGGATAAGTGCCAAGACCGGGTTCGGCGTCGATGAGTTGCTCGAACAGTTGGTCGCCAAGGTGCCCGCCCCAACGGGTGACCCGGATGGCCCATTGCAGGCCTTGATCATCGACTCCTGGTTCGATAATTACCTCGGTGTCGTGTCGCTGGTTCGGGTGGTAAACGGGTCCATAAGCAAAAGGCAGAAGATGGTGCTGATGTCTACGGGCAAGAGTCATATCGTCGACAAGGTCGGCGTGTTTACTCCCAAGCCGCTAAACAAGGATACCTTGCAGACTGGGGAAGTGGGCTTTGTGATTGCCGGCATCAAAGACATCTTTGGCGCCCCGGTAGGCGACACCATTACCGCCACCGATCATCCCTGCGCTGAGGCCCTGCCGGGATTCCAGAAAGTTCAGCCGAGGGTTTTTGCCGGTCTCTATCCGGTTGAATCGGATGATTACGAGGATTTGAGGGAGGCTCTCAACAAGCTCAATCTAAACGATGCAGCCCTGCAGTATGAGCCGGAAACCTCGCAGGCACTCGGCTTTGGTTTTCGCTGTGGTTTCCTTGGCATGTTGCACATGGAGATCATCCAGGAGCGCCTGGAGCGTGAATACGACCTTGATTTGATTACGACTGCGCCGACCGTGGTGTATGAGGTTCTGAAAACCGATGACTCTACGTTGCTGATCGACAATCCGTCAAAATTGCCGCCGGCCAATGAGATTGTGGAAATTCGCGAACCCATCATTGAGGCCAATATTCTTGTACCGCAGGACTACCTCGGCAATGTCATCAGTCTTTGTATTGAAAAACGCGGCGTCCAGAAAAAGATGCAGTACACGGGCGGTCAGGTGGCCATTAGTTTTGAACTCCCCTTGAGTGAAGTGGTGCTCGACTTTTTTGACCGGCTCAAGTCCGTGAGTCGTGGTTTCGCCTCGTTTGATTATGAATTTCTGAGGTTCCAGTCTGCGCCCCTGATCAAACTCGACATCCTCATCAATGGCGAAAAGGTTGATGCGCTTTCCTTGATTGTGCATCGGGATATCAGTCAGACCCGCGGGCGTGATCTGGTCGAGCGAATGAAGGATCTGATTCCACGGCAAATGTATGAAGTGGCCATACAGGCGGCCATTGGTGCCAAAATTATCGCCCGGTCGTCGGTGAAGGCGATGCGTAAGAACGTCTTGGCAAAATGCTATGGGGGCGACATCACCCGCAAGAAAAAGCTGTTGGAAAAACAGAAGGCCGGCAAGAAGCGCATGAAACAGGTGGGCAAGATTGACATACCGCAAGAAGCCTTCCTGGCTGTTCTTCGGGTAAGTAAAGACTCCTGATCGGAGCGGGAACAGCATCATGGATTTCGATTTTTCGTTTTTTCTAGTTGTGGCTACTTTTGTCACCGGCATTATCTGGGGTGGTTATCTCTTGATGATGCGTGGTAAGCCTGCCAGCGATGTTCCGGCCAAGGAACCACTGTTAGTTGAATACGCGCATTCATTTTTTCCGGTCGTGCTGGTGGTGCTGCTGTTGCGGTCGTTTTTGTTTGAGCCCTTTCGTATCCCTTCGGGTTCCATGATGCCGACCCTGCTGATTGGCGATTTCATCCTGGTTAACAAATTTACCTATGGCGTACGGTTGCCTGTGATTAATACCAAGATTATCGAGGCCGGCTCCCCCAGACGTGGCGATATTGTCGTATTCCGCTTTCCCAAGGACCCAACGGTGGATTACATCAAGCGGGTAGTGGGTTTGCCAGGGGACCGCATCAGTTATTACAACAAGCAAGTTTTGGTTAACGGTGTTCCGGTCAAGCAAACCACGCTGGGGCCTTATGTGGGCGGCACTCAGGCTGGCGACTCTTCAGGAGAGGAACTCCTGAGCGAGGACCTGGGGGATGTGAGTCACGATATTCTGGTGAGAAGAGACGAGCCCTCGGTTCGTGAAGGCGAATTCAGCGTGCCGCAGGGCCAGTATTTCGTCATGGGGGACAACCGTGACAATAGCAATGACAGTCGTTTCTGGGGCACTGTGCCGGAAGCGAATTTGGTAGGCCGGGCCTTTTTTATCTGGATGAGTTGGGACTCAGGGAAGCCCGGTATTGCTTTCAATCGTATCGGAACATCTTTGCAGTGACCCTTATCAGCTGTGATTCGAGTCCGGTTCCCTGCTGGGTAGAAGGCCGGTACGGAATTGCCAAGCAAAACGGCATGACTATGTTTAATTTCCTGATTGTGATTGCTGTTTCCGGCTTTCTGGCTACCCTGACCCTCAGGCTGCTGCCTGTTTATCTCAATCACTTCAAGGTTAAAGCGGCACTGGAGTCGCTACCGGCCCAGCCCGGTCTCGCCGCCATGAGCCGCGAGGACATCATGATAGCCCTGCAGAAACGGTGGGATATCGATGCTGTGGCTGACGTGACCCGTGAGCAGGTAGTGATCAGCCGAGAGGGTGGCAGAACCCGAGTACGCATTGCCTACGACGTCATACGCCCCGTTATGGGTAATGTTGAAGCCTTGGTGCATTTTGATGATAGTGTCGAGGCTGGCCCCCATTGATTCAGGAACCCGATAAACTTGCCCGTAAACTCGGGATCGCTTTTCGGGATCCGGCGCTGCTCAGGCGCGCACTGACCCACCGAAGCGCCAATGCCGATAACAACGAGCGACTGGAGTTTCTCGGTGATTCTGTGCTGGGATTCGTAATTGCCGAGCGCTTGTACCAGAAGTTTACGCAAGCTGACGAGGGCGTCCTCAGTCGCTTGCGCGCTACCTTGGTTAACCAGACCGCGCTAGCCAATATCGCCCGCAAACTCAATCTTGGCGACTATCTGATTCTAGGATCCGGTGAACTCAAAAGCGGCGGCTACAGGCGTGATTCCATTCTTTCCGATGCCATGGAGGCCATCATCGGCGCCTTGCTGATGGATCAGGGTATGGATGCTTGCCGCCAATGGACGCTGACTCTTTTTGCTGAACACATTGACGGTCTCTCAGTGATCGATTGGAAGAAGGATCCCAAGACGCGACTGCAGGAGTCGATGCAGGCACGCGGGTTGGAATTGCCCTCCTATGCACTCAAGTCGGTCGTGGGTCAGCCGCATGATCAGAGTTTTATTGTGGAATGTCGGGTATCGCTGACAACGGAAACCTGCCAAGGGGAGGGCTCATCCCGTAAACGCGCTGAGCAGGCGTCGGCCGAAAAAATGCTCGTCAAGCTCTCAGAAGAATTTGGACTGAAACCATGAAATCGGGTTACGTTGCTCTCGTTGGCCGGCCAAACGTCGGAAAATCCACCTTGCTGAATCATTTGGTCGGGCAAAAAATCAGCATTACTTCGCGCCGACCGCAGACTACGCGACACCGCATCCATGGCATCAAAACCACAGTTGAGGGACAAGCTGTTTTTGTGGATACCCCCGGTATCCACG
>JBILXN010000120.1:0-7461 GCA_044378425.1 Methylococcaceae bacterium | reverse complement strand
GCCGCTTCTGCAAGGGCTGGGACCCTGGAGCGGGTTCGGGACGCAGTAGAAGGGTATCTTGCGGCCGACACCCAGCGCCTGTTTCATCCGCTTAAAACCCAGACCACACTGGGGTTTTATCACAACCTCAAGGCTTTCGGGCCGCTGGCGAATAAAACGGTACTCGACTTCGGGTGTGGTACTCATGAGGCGCTGGCCATATCCATCACCCTGTGGGCCAATGGTGCCAAGGCCGTAATCGCGCTGGACCAGGAGGCAATACAGTGGCCAGCACTGACCGCCCGCTTCCTTTATGACTGGATCATTCATTGCATTACCGAACCCGATCGTTACCTGTGGCCCGACGTTTCAAGAGAGCATTTTGTCGCCCGCCTGACATCGCTGGGTCTGGCACAGTTGAAGGCGGGACAACTGGAGCAGCTTTACGCCAGCCTGCCACTGCACCACCTCTGTGGCCCGGCGGCCTCCCTTTCGACTCTGCCGGATGGTAGTTTGAGCTATGTCCTGTCCCAGTCCGTCATGGAGCATATCCAAAGGCCATCGGAGGTCTTGGCTGTGCTGTATCAGAAAATGACTGGGGGTGGTCTGCTGTGTTTTGCCATTGATTATCGGGATCACAGGGTCTACGTTGAGGGCGCAAGCCCATGGCAGTACCTGGTGGATGATGGTGATTATCTGCCGGGCTACATCAATAAACTACGACACAACGCTATGCTTGAGATCTTCACAGCCCAGGGGTTTCGTTTAGTATCAGGGCAACTGGTCAGGCAGGAAGTCCCTGCATCGATCATGGCGCAGTGTTTGCCAAAATACCGCAATCTCACCAGTGAAGACCTCGAAACCGTAGCCGCTTACCTCATCTTTCAGCGGACCTAAGTTCAGTTCATGCTAATTGCACGATGATGCCAACACGGATTACACAAAGTCTCAAGGACACACTGGCCGGGCATGGTATTGGTATCTCCTGGGCGCCCGACGTGACCCACTTTCCTGAGTTATGCCGGTTCGAGCCGCCATGTTCCACGATGTGGATGCAACTGGTCTACTCGCTTGAGTTAGGAGCATTCAGTTATGCCGTCAGCGGATATTTTTTTGCCTGCAGCATCGGTCGCTACAGTTCCATCGGGGAAAATGTTCAGGCGGGGAGGGGGGACCATCCGCTGGACTGGCTGAGTACAAGTCCCTTCATGTATATGGCTCCTACCGATGTATTTGGCGCGCTGGGCGGATTTACCGACAGTCAGGCCTATGCCGAGCTTCGGGTACCCAGTACCGCAGTAACCCGCATGCCCAACACGATCCGTCCCATCACGATTGGACATGATGTCTGGATTGGTCATGGCGCTTACATCAAGCCGGGCGTGACCATAGCCAATGGCGCCGTGGTGGCCGCCCATGCTGTGGTGACCAAAGATGTGCCGCCCTATGCCGTGGTGGCGGGTAACCCTGCCCGGGTGAAAAAGCTGCGCTTCGATGAGGCGACCATAGAACGCCTGCAAACCATCGCGTGGTGGCGCTATGCCGTATGGGACCTCAAGGATATTCCGTTCGACAATATTGAGCGTGCGATGGATGAGTTGGAGTACAGAATATCCCATGGATTAATTACCCCGTATGAACCCGGCTTTGTTGACTTCAAGGCGTTGCTGCCGTGAGTGCGTCATTTCGTCGTCGGATACACCGTGGTTTTCTGGCAGGAAAGGGCATGATACGTCACGAAAGACCGCTTGATGTCCCCTTTACCCTTCTCTCTACATGGCGATGAAGCCCGATTATTTTACGCGTGAAATGCAGTTTGCCTGGCTGCTTCGTACGGATGTCCGCGACAAACTGACGGGTGAAAATGCGACGCTTCCGGAAGCGCAAAGGGAGTTTGTCGCCTGGTGGCTGCTATTTGGCATCAAGGAGTTTCCGGGAAACCATTACATAACCCCCGCCCTGATTGAAGTTGCCCGCGAGACGGTCGATGATCTGGGCGATATAAAAGTCACCCGCATCATGCGCTACCTGATGAAGTGCGTTGCCGATGGCGTCATGAGTCAAGCCGACCTGGTACGCTGGTATTACACGTACGGCGTGCCGGAGTATCAGCTGTTCAACTATCTTGACGAGGCTGATTACCGCTTTCTCCATCAGCCTTTCCCCGGATTGCTGCAAGATACCTCCCTGCCGCTGACCCGGCTCATGATAGGCGTCTGGCAGACCCGGCCAGATCTTAAAGCCCATTACTCATTGGCAGACAAGGAAAGCCGTGAGCGATACCTCGCCTGGTTTATGATTCATGGGTTGGGGCAGCATAAGCTGTTTCCCTATATCACCCTCCTGCAGGCGGTCAGTCTTTATCAGCGTGCGCCCATGTTTCTACCCGGCCTGCAACCGGCGGTGACACGCCTGATGTGGTACTACTGGCTGGCGGATGCCAAGGTCAATGCTGCCTGTGATGTCCAGACAGTCGCCGGCCGGCAGGCGTTGCGCAGCGCCAGCAATAAGCTATTGTGGTCGCAGGGGCCATTAAGTCCCCTGTGGGATTTACTCAATTCCCGCAGCGCCAATGCCGGCAAGGCCCAACCCATTTATGGCGAACAACATAAACCCGATCGACAGCAAAAGCTGGAAAATCTCAAGGGCAAGTCGCTAGGCGTCAATCTGGTCGGCTACGGCATGGGCGAACTCGGCATAGGCGAAGACGTGCGGATGATGGCGAGGGCACTGGAAGCGGTAGGGGTTGATTTCTGCATTCTCAATCGGCAGCCGGGGCCTGAAATTCGCCAAATGGATTTCAGTGTGGTACAGCATTTCTCAACAGAAGCCCGCTACCCCATTACCATTATCTGCATGACGGCGTTTGATACCGCCACCCTGTGGCTGGATCGGCCTGATCTCTTCATGACAACCTATGTGGTGGGCTTCTGGCCCTGGGAACTGCCCGAATGGCCCCAGGAATGGGACGAGGTCTACACGCTGGTTGATGAGGTCTGGGCTTCCAGTCAGTACACCCGCGCTGCCTTTTTGCCGCGCTCGCCCGTTCCGGTGCTACAGGTTCCCATGGCGGTGACTATTGACGCCATCGCCAGCAAAACCCGGGCAGATTTCGATCTGCCGGAGGGGCGATTCCTCTACCTGTTCGTGTTCGACTTCATGTCCTACCCCGCGCGTAAAAACCCTTGGGCCTGTATCAAGGCCTTTCGCGAGGCCTTTCCGAAGGGTGACGAACCCGTCAACCTGGTCATGAAAGTCTCGAATGTCCAGCCTAACGATCCCAGGTGGCAGGAAATTGCTGTTGCCCTTGAGGCCGATCCGCGTATCCTCAAGCGTGAATTCAATCTTGAAAAAAGCGAAGTCATGGCGCTGATGTCGGTCTGTGATGCCTATGTATCACTGCATCGGGCCGAGGGCTTCGGCCGCACCATGGCCGAGGCCATGCTGCTGGGCAAGCCAGTGATCGCCACCGGTTACTCCGGTAATGCTGATTTCCTGACCAAAACGACAGGTTTTCCGGTGCTCTACAAAAAGGCTAAAATCAAAGCCAATGAATATCCGGCAGGTGACGGGCAGACATGGGCCGAGCCCGATTTGAAAAATGCCGCAGAGCAACTGGTGAGGGTATTCGAGAATGCCGCTGAACGACAAAAAAGATCCCATAAGGGCCAGGCTCACATCGCCGCCATTCACGGCGCCATGGCGGTCGGCAACACAGTCAGGCACCGACTGGAGCAACTGACCTCCGCCCAGCCCGCAAAGCCAAACTCAACGAATAGCCCCCGCACCTGAACCGATAACCCGATAGACCTATAGAGCACTGCATGAGTATCACAATCGTCTGTGGCGCACCCGGTAGCCATTTCACCACCGTTTTCTCCCTGCTTGAAGCCCAGGGCCTTGGTCAGCCTAAAGCCGCTGGCAAGGGTCGTGAACTTAGTATGGCCGATCTGCATCAGCGACTGCTGCGTGCGCGTCAGCCTGGCAGCCCTATTGAGGTGGGCAAGGCCTGGGAGCAGGCCGCCGGCGACATACTGCTGGCCAACTGGGATCAAGCTCACTGGGGCTGGGCCGATTCACGCAGCGTATGGCTGCTCGACTTCTGGTACGGGTTTGATCCCGATATCAAATTTGTGTTGGTGCATAGCCACCCGCAGCAGGCGCTGGCGCAGTACATGGAGCAGGTTGATCAGGCCGAACAGGTGCTGTCGGGGCTGGAGATATGGGAAGAGTACGAGCGGGCCATGCTCCACTTTTATCATCGCCATCGTGACCGCTGCATGCTGGTGGATGCCACAGAGGTGCTGGCTAATCCGTCGGATTTCTTGCGGTACTGTAAAGATTGGCTGGGCCTGCCGGAACTGTCCAGCAGCACAACGATCATGCCGAGCGTGGTGCCCGTATCAGCAGTCGATGGCTGGCTGGCGGCCCAGTTATTGGAGGGATATCCCCATATTGAAGCGCTGCGGCAGGAAGTGGATGCCAGCCTGAGCTGGACGGTCGCCGCCGCTGAGCCCACGCCTCAGGGCCTCGACGAGGCTTTGGCAAGCCTGATAGAGGGGAGAAAGGCCAGAGAGCAACTCAAGGGGCGATTGTCTGAAGTCAACGCCGAGCTGCACAGTCAATTCCAGCAGAATCTTTCGCTCAAGGCGGCGGCAGAAAAGCGTGAGGAGCAATACGAGCGTGCGCGCGAAGACGTCGAGAGTGCCCGCAAGGATTGGCTCGCCCGTCTTGATCAGCATCAGAAGAAGTATGACGAATTAAGCGAGAGCTATAAGCTGCAGCAGCTCAGAAGCCGAACCGAACTCGAGATGTTGGAGCGGGCGCTAGCAGAGCAAAGCGAGGCGCAGGCCTCAGAACGTGAGAGGATGCTGCAGCAGGCCGAACAGGCTCAGGAAGCGAGCGAGCAGGAAGTAAGGCGTCTTACTCAACAACACGAAGCCGCCATCCGCCAGCAAACCGAGGAAAATGAACACCTGCGGCTTCAGCTCCATCAGGTGCAGGAAGAACTGGAAAGTTATTTCCTCAAGGCACAGAACTCTGAGCAAAAGCTGGAGGCTGTTCGGGGTGAGAAAGCTCAAATTGAGACCCAGTTGACCGGCCTGCAGCAAAGCAATAAAGCCCTGTCCCAGCAGCATGAAACCGCTATCCGCCAGCAAACCGAGGAAAATGAACTTCTGCTGCTTCAGCTCAATCAGGTGCAGGAAGAACTGGAGCATTACTTCCTCGGTAATCGTGAGCGGGATGAAGTTATCAGCGGACTGAATGCGCGTTGGGAGAGAGTGCTGAGGCGTGAGCCTGACCTGTGTGACTGGTCCGCCGTGGACTTGATCAAAATAACCCATCAGCCCCCCAACCATCTCATGCGTTGGCGTATTCGTGATGTGTCTATTGGCAAGCGGGTGATACCCGAAATGGAAATCGCCGTGATGGTCAGAGAGAGTGTTCCCTCGCTGGTCTACTTCCGCGATGCCGAGAAGCTGACTCAGGGCCCGCTGCAGCGTTGGCCCGCGTCATTCAGCGATAAGGACAAACTGCTAATTCAGCCTGAAGGACCACAGGACACCCAACTGGAACGCAGTCGGGCCATCGCCGCGCTTTCACCGGCCGACTGGCAAATGACGCGGACACTCTGTCATCTGCTGGTTAGCCCCGCAGTTATGGCCATCGCTGGCGCGGCGGGCATAGATGAGGACGGGCAGCAGTTCTGGCAGACTGCCCTTAAACGGCTCAGGCAGCAGCTTGATGCCTGTCCCAAGGTTTGGCGTTATGGCACGGTGAGCCTCAAGCACGCCTTCAGTAATGTCGATTACGAACACCTCTGGCTGACGCTGGATGAGGCTGAATACGAGAACCGCCATTGGCACCCGTTCCAGTTCAGGCTGGGTGCAATTGATTTGCAGCGGGGTGGTTTCTCCGCTCATCCCAAACTGGAATTTCCCAAACAGGAGGGCGGGTTGCAGCAGTTTGAAGGCTGGTATCCCGAGTCACGCGACGACTTTGGTGACAAGTTCGAACTAAGGCTGGACTTGGCCCGGGCCGTATTGGACGAACAAGTGTGGAACAGACTCAGCCCGGCAGACAAGACGCAGATGTTCATGCTGGCCGCAACCCTCGCCGACATGGTGCGGGCTATCCCACAGAGCCAGCGCAATTTTGCCCGCCCCATTGAACATTGGATCCGCTTCGCCGAAGCGACACTGCGGGTGATTGAGCAACAGATGATCCGAGAATTCAGTCCACCGGCCGCGAAGCCGCCCGCAGCTAAAACCCCGGCAGCAGAGCCTCAGAGGTCTTTACCTGAGCCAGCAGCCACTGTCGCGGTGGAACCCGTCGGCAACCAGGAGAGTGTTGCTCAAATGGCGACGACACCGAGCAAGGTTGCAGGAAAGACCGCGTCAGCACCGAGAGCCGCTAGAACCCCGGCGATGAGCCCGGAAATCGCAACGGCGGCGCAGAGGCTCGATAACGGATCAAAAGCCCCGTCCAACCCGGCAAGCCGACAAAAATCCAAAGCAAAAAAAGGACGTAAAGGGTGAGCGTGAACAAGCCAATGCAAGAGATTAGCACCATCGTCAGGCTGCTCCGGGATATTTATCCCCCCAATGTCCTCGTTCATATCGGCGTGGGGCAGGGTGTGGGTGACATGAGCGCCTGGCGTCACTGGTCGGTGGCCCGTGCGGTTCTGATTGATACTCAAGCCGAGCCCGGCTGGTTCAGCCAAGAACAGCACGCCCACCCCGACTGGCGCTGGATTTCGCAGACCGTCAGCGATCACGACGGCGATGCGCTGTATTACATCGCCTCCAACGCGGCAGAAAGTGGGCTGCTGGATCCCGACAGCCTGAGCCATTACTGGCCTAATCTGCAAGCAGTGGAGAGTCATTCCCGCCCCGTGCGCCGGCTGGACAGCCTTTTGCCAGCGAGGGATACGGTCGAAAACCCTGACTGGCTGATCATTGACTGCCTGCCATCACTGACGATCCTCAAAGGTGCCAGTCAGTCGCTGGAAACCTGCAGCCTGGTGTGGGTGCGCGCCATACTTGAACCCCAACCAGACGATATTCACGGTGCCGGTTTAGCGTCAATCCGCGACTATCTCGAAGCACGTGGGTTTGATTGCCTGAGCGTGGCTGAAGCCCTGAACCCCGGGCTGGGCACCGCCATTTTTGTCAAAAATTGGCGAGATTGTGCACAGCAGAACATTACGCAATGGATTGAGCAAACGGCGGCCCTTGCCGCGACAGAAAAGGAAAAAGCCGACGCCCTGGCCGCCTGCGATGCGCTGGCGAAGGAAAAGAACAGCCTGATCGCTGCCCGTGATGCCGAGGCGAAGGCCAAGGCCGAAGCCCAGACCCGAGTCGGAACGCTGGAAAAGGAAAAAGCCGACGCACTGGCCGCCCGTGATGCGCTCGCTCAGGAAAAGAACAGCCTGATCGCTGCCCGTGATGCCGAGGCGCAGGCCAAGGCCGAAGCCCAGAC
>JBILXN010000119.1:0-7515 GCA_044378425.1 Methylococcaceae bacterium | reverse complement strand
TAGGTGGCCGAAAATAGAAGGGTCTGCCGTTCTTGCGGGCAGTGACTGATGACGCGGGCGATATCATCAAAAAAACCCATATCCAGCATACGGTCGGCCTCGTCCAGCACCAGGGTATTGAGCGCATTAAGCCGGAGGTGGCCGCGTTCCAGATGGTCGAGCAGCCGGCCTGGCGTGCCCACAACGATGTGGGCGCCATGCTCCAGCGACAGGCGCTGGGCGTGGAGGGCGTTGCCGCCACAGAGGGTAAGAACCTTGATGTTCTCCGCCGCCCGCGCCAGCCGACGGATCTCGCTGGCGACCTGATCGGCCAGTTCTCGGGTTGGGCACAGGACCAGCGCCTGGACGGCAAAGCGGCGCGGATTGAGCTGGTTCAGCAGCGTCAGGCCAAAGGCGGCGGTCTTGCCACTGCCGGTTTTGGCCTGTGCGATCAGATCGTTGCCGCGCAGGGCGGATGGCAGGCTGGCTGCCTGAATCGGGGTCATCGAGAGATAGCCCAGTTGTCGCAGGTTGGCCAGCATGGCGGGGGCCAGTGGCAGGGTGTCGAAGCTGGACGGATCGGTGTAGGTCATGAGTGATGTCGAAAGGGCTTTGGACCGGCGCGGAGCGCGGTATGACGTGCGGCAGAGTCTCAGGGGTGTCCCGCAGGCGTGGAGAAAGGTGCCGCTGTTCTTCAGCGTCTGCCACCGCCCCCCATAGGGCCCGCCATGCCGCGACCGGCAAGTTCCCGGCGGTCGGGCTGATCATAGTAACCGTAGGGATAACCATAGTAGGGTGAGCCATAATAAGGCGAATTGTAATAGCCATAGCGGGCCTGCTCGGCTTGTTGAGCGCGCAGAGCGGCTTCGTTCTGCGCCTGGGCCTGCTCACTGGCCCGGGCGTTGGCGATGATCCGGTCTGACTCGGTCTCGACGCCGGCGTCTATGTCTTGAACCTCGCCATCGTCGATATCTTCGACCGCTGTCGCTGCGAAGGGATAGGCCTGGAGCCAGGCCAGGAGGCATATCAGGCGTAGGTAGTGGGGCATGCGCGTTACTCGGGTTGCTGTGGATGTACGACGGTTACGGTAGCACCAAACTGCAGGTTTGGGGCCGGTTGCTGGCGTTGCCGCAGTGGATAAAAAACCCCAGCCTCACGTTGATGGGCCTCAGTCTTTGCTGTAAACCTCAGCCCGCTCGTATTTGAGTGGTTCCTGCCGCAGTGCTGCCAGCACATCGCTCACCAGTGCATCAACCTGGCGCTGGTCATAGCCTTCCTGGTCGGGGTCAAGGACCAGCGACGTTTGCACTGCCAAAATACGATTCAGCGCGTACTCACCATCGGGCTGGATGGTCATGATCCGACTGCTGCATTGCTTCTTGATGGTCATGGTTGGGCCTATATTCCGCCTTCATGATCGCGGATGTACTGAATCAGGCTTTCAACCAGCTTCCAGGCGGCAAACAGTGTCACGGCATAGATCGCCCATTCCTCAATCGATACATGATTGCGGTCATCATCCAGCATTCGCATGCCCAGCGTGCAGACGAGAATCAAGGCCACGTAATTGAACATAGTCGCTACCTCATATGAAGAGTTGGGTGCCCGGCACGCCAGAACGGGGGAGGAGGTTTCCGAATCAGGCAAAGGGTGGGCCGGCAGGTCCCATTGTAGAGTGGTTCGCCATGAGAGTGCAGCTGTTACCCCGTATCGGTAAGCCGGGGAGGGCTCAAAAGCTAGGGTCTGGCTGCAAGGAGGGTGATACCCGAGAGTTCCGGGATAGTCTATTCAACAACGCGGTCTATAACTTTAGGTGTGCAAAACCCTATACTGGCCATCCCTCAATACATAAAAGGAGAATACCAATGAGATCACAAAAACTTGCGTTCATGGTGCTGTTGACGATGCTGGTCGCCCTGCTCGGCTGTGAAGCCAAGAAGCCGGTGGCGACTCCCGAAGCGGCAGTTAAAACCGAGGCGGCGCCGATGGCCAAGGCTGAACTACCCGCGGTGCCGCAGCCTTCGGTACAGCCCACCCGATGTGAAAAAGATAGTGCGACCGGTAACGCTCTGCATGATTGCAACACCCATTGCGCCAAGACCAAGGGCAAAAAGAACAAAGCCTGCATTGAGCACTGCGCCAATACCGCCGGGGCCGCTGCGCATGACTGCGCAGCCCATTGCGCCGAGCATAAAGGCAAGGATGCCAAGGCCTGTATTGAACATTGTGCGAATGGCGCTATGGCCTCGCATGATTGTTCCCTGCATTGCGCGACTCAACCAGGCGACAAGAACCAGGCCTGCGCGCAGCACTGCGCCAATACTCCGGGAGCCCCTGCCCATGATTGCGCCGCCCATTGCGCGGAGCATAAGGATAAAGACGCCAGCGCCTGTCTGGCGCATTGCTCCTGAGTCGAACCTGATGGGGCTGACCTGAAGGGTCTGCCCTGATCGACTCAAAACGCATCGGACAGCCTGAACCTCGTTTCGGGCTGTCCGTTTTTTATGTCTTGCCGCCGGTGTTGGCCGTATTGGCTCGGGTGGGACGCGGGTTGCGCCTGCCTCAGGCGACCTGTGCAAAACCTGCTGCTTTGCCATGAACCGGGTCGGATGCGGGCAAGGTCTGGTAACTGCTGCCATCGCATATCCGCAATGTTTTACCCGGCCGCCTCTGCCGGGCGACGTTCAGGGCTGAAGTGATCTGCTGGAGACTGTGGGCCTTGAGTAACTGGATAGTAAGCCAATTGCCACGGGTATCCTGGACTTGGATGGCGATTCTGTCTGACATGGTCATGTGGCCTGATGGATGGGTAAGGGTGTCGCCACCCGTTCAGATTGACGGAGATGGGCTGCGTCAGATGCGGCTGTGGTGATAGTCCCTGCCGTCATCTACCGTGGCGAGTTTCTGCGCCGCACTCAACAGCATGGCCCAGTCGTAGGGATCGACTTCTTTGGTATTGGTATACCCTCTGTTCCTCAAAGAGGTCAGAAACGCCGCCGCCACCGAATCGGAGCCATGAGGCCCGATAAAGGGGTAGATATCCCAGATGAGTGTTTTGTCTGTAATTTTCATCCGCTGTCCTCGTTGCCAAAGGCTGTGGGGGGGGGAGACGGTGCAGGCGGCCCATCACAAAAAGCGCTCAGCCGATCCAGTCTCCGATACCTAGCCTACAGCCGTTAGCTGAATCCGACCTGAACGGCAGGGGTGGGCGTGTTGTTGCGATGTCAGGGGGGCGGGGTAACCGACGAGCCGGGTCAGGCGATGCGGGCGCAAGGTCATGACGGGAACGGCGGTGGGCTTCAGAGTCTGCGTCCGAAGCCCACCGCCAGGGGTGGCCTGCTAGCGCATGGGGGAGAGCGACGGACCGCCCTGCGGACCCGTCGGATTTTGCGGCAGGCCGGTAGTTTCTGGTCTGGCCGGTGCCCGATCACGCATGGTCTTCAGGCGTTTCTCGAGTTCCTGGATGCCTTCCTCCAGTGAAGGATTCATCACGACGACATTCCCCATCGACAGGATGATGCGCTGCAATTCGGGGATACGGGTACCACTGGTCGAGACGATGTAGACCGGTTGCACATACAGTACAGACCGACCTACCGGCAGCACGATGATACGGCCGCGCAGTACCCTTGAGCCACGCTGATCCCACAGGGTGAGTTGCCGCGCAATTTCGGGGTCCTGATCAATCAGTGCGCTGACCTGAGCAGGGCCATCAACCTGATTCTCCCGACTGAAGCGATACATGACGATCTGCTTGTCATAGCCCATGCCGGGATCCTTGCCATCGCCGGTAGTGAAGGTACCGGCTACCCCGAGTACGCTCAGATTGCTGCGGCCGACGGGTGTCATGGGGTTGATCAGCACAAAGTTCTGGTGCTCGCTCTGGTAGCCCTCAAGCGCAGTGGTCAGATAGTAGGGTTTGACCGGAGCATCATTCACCCGGGCGAAGTCCCAGGTTTCAGCCTGCTCGTAGAACAGTTCCGGCTCGCGCTGATGATAGCGGGCATAGATCTTCATCTGATTCACGAACAGGTCCTTCGGATAGCGCAGGTGGTTTTTCAGATCCGGCGGCAGGGTATTGAGATCGCGGAACAAGCCGGGATAGGCCTTACGGTAGCCCCGTATGATCGGATCCTGCGCGTCGCTGACGTAATATTCGACATGACCATCAAAAGCATCCACCACCACCTTGACCGAATTGCGGATGTAGTTGAACTGATGATCTTCCTTATCGTGGTTGAAACGCATCATGGAGCGTCGGGATACCGGGTACCAGTCCGATGTGGTGTAGGCGTCAATGACCCAGAAGATGCGCTTGGGGGTCAGCACGATATAGGGGTCATGATCCAGATGCAGGAACGGCGTCAGCGCATTGACCCGGTCCACGATGTTGCGGTGGAACAGGGCACGGCTTTCGCCGGTGATGTTGACCGAGAAAAAGACCTTCTCATCGCGGTAGTACAGGGCGAACAGCAACTTTCGGAACAATGATGAAATCGGCACCCCGCCGCTGCCCGTGTAGTTGAAGCTGGATTGCTCGTCGGCGCTGGGGATGCCGACAATGTCCAGTTTGTTCGGCACTATGGCATAGGGCAGGTCTTCCTCACCGTAATAGATGTCAGGTCGCTCCACGCTGAATTTGCCTTTGCCGACCGATTGCATATCCAGGTTTTGCAGGTACCAGTTCATCGGCGTCTGGCCGTCCTGAGCCGCCGGCGTCGCGACCGCGCCGTAGCCGTGGGTATAGCGCAGATGGGTGTTTTCCCAGTTCTGGGCGGCGGCGGGCAGGTTTTTGATATTCACCTCACGGGCTGCAAGATTAACCTGCTCCAGTCGGCCATTGACCATATAGCGGGCAATATCGACGTCGGTGAAATGGTAATAGGGCCGGATGCCCTGCATTTGCTGATAGACATCATCAAGAAACTCCGGATCCCAAACCGGAATATTGTAGAGGTGGGAGCGCAGTTCCGGGTCAATCACATCCTGATCGGGCAGGCCGGGGCTGATGTCGATATTCTTGATGCCATTCAGATCGTAGGCCGACAGCGTGGCCTGGATGTTGTCCCGCATCGAATCATATTCCGTCTTCACCGGATTGGGTTTGACCACAAAACGGTCGATTGCATCGGGTATGGCGGTCAGGTGGGGTAATCCGAGCGCCGCCGCGAATAACAGAAACAGCGCCACCGATACCGTCAGTCCCTTGCGCTGATGCATGAACAGCAGACCACTCAGTACGGCGCCGATCAATGCCACGACCGAAACCCAGATGATGGGCAGGTAGTAGTTGATTTCCATGAAGCCGGGGCCGAAGAACTGCGGTTCATGGACATCGGTATACAACAGTTGGTAACGCTCCAGCATGAAGCCCCAGGCGAGGATCAGCGTAGTCAGCAGCACCAGCAAGGTCAGGTGGATTTTTGCGCCGCCGGCCCAGTGACGGACCTGTTCCCCCTGAGTGATGCGATGCTCCAACCAGTACAGCAGCGAAATCGCGAGGGTCAGGATGATGTGGGCGATCAGCAGTTCCACCTGGATCAGCTGAAAAACGGGGTAAGCGAACATGTAAAAGCTGACATCCTGTCCGAATACGGCGTCCTTGACGCCTGATTCGGGGCCGAATACGAACAGCAGCGCTGCGTGCCAATCCTTGAAGAACGGCGCGGCAATGGCGATGGCGAGGAGCAGCGAGAGCGGAACGTAGGCCTTCATCGAGCCGCTCTTGAAGAGTTCCAGAAAACGCCGCCGGCGGGTACTTTCAATGTAACCGAGGGTATCCAGACTTTCGCTGTCGATCCCGAGGTAGCGGGAGGCTGACCAGAAGTTAAGGAAGAAAATCAGGAAAAAGAACAGCGTCACCGCACCGAACAGAATGTAGCGGTACAGCAGCTTGAGCCAGAAGAATTCCCGCATGCCGATCTCGCTGTGCCACCAGTAATCCACGACCAGATCGGTAAACAGGATTCCCACTGCCAGCAGTAAGCCCGCCAGTCCCAACAGCGTGGCGGTGGTGATGATGAGCAGTCGTTTCCAGTTTTGCATGAACTATCCTCGGAGAAATCGGTGGTTCGGCAGCGTCAGGTGGGCTGACGTCCCAAGCCCGTGATGCTGTGGGCGGACCAGGCCGGTAGTGGGCCTCATTGTAAGATAATATCGGGACGCGATGGCGGGTCGGGGTGATCACCGGGATTCAACGGCCCGGCTGACTGGTATAGTGAATACCGCCCGCAGGAGAGCACGATGCCCATAATTTCGGCCGACAGCATAGTCCTGAGCGAGATCATCGCCCGTCATCGCGCCGAGCCTACCCGCTTGCTGCAGGTGCTGCGGGATGTGCAGGACCATTTCCGCCGCATTTCACCTTCGGCCATGCGGGTGATAGCCGATGCGCTGGCTGTTCCGCTAACCGATGTGCTCGCTGTCACCGAGTTCTACAGTTTTCTCTCCACTCAACCGCTAGGCCGCTATGACCTGCGTTTCAGTGATTCCATCACCGATCATCTGCTGGGCAGTCGCGAACTGGCGCGCTACGCCGCCCGCCGTCTGGCGGTCGAGCCGGGCGAGACCCGTGACGATGGCCTGGTCAGCCTGGGGTTTACTGCCTGTACCGGTCTCTGCGATCAGGGACCTGCCGGATTGGTCAACGGTTTTGCCCTAGCCCGTCTTGATACCGCCCGTATTGACCGTATCACCGAACTGGTCAACACCCACACCGCACTGGCTGACTGGCCAGCGGAGCTGTTCCGGGTTGACGATAACATCCAGCGCCGTGATCTGCTCCTGAGCGAAACGCTGGCGCCGGGTGACGCCTTGCGGGCCGTTTTCCAGCGTGGGCGTCAGGCAACATTCGATGAACTGGAGCGATCCGACCTGCGGGGTCGGGGCGGGGCTGGATTCAAAACGGCGTTGAAATGGCAGTTTTGCTACCAGGGCCCTGCTGATGACCCCGCCTGTCCCATAGACAGAAGCGCCCAGCGCCGCTATGTCGTCTGCAATGCTGACGAAGGTGAGCCTGGCACTTTCAAGGACAGGGTTTTGCTGAACAGCCATGCCGATGCCGTGTTCGAGGGCATGACAGTATGCGCCGCGCTGGTGGGGGCTCGGCAGGGTTTCCTCTACCTGCGAGGCGAGTACCTGCATCTTCATCAGCCGTTGCTGGCGGTGCTGGCGCGGCGCCGTCGCGCGGGTTTGCTGGGCCGTGCCATCCTGGGCGAGGCAGGGTTTGATTTCGATATCGAGATTCATCTGGGTGCCGGTGCCTACATCTGTGGCGAGGAGTCGGCCCTCATCGAGTCGCTGGAAGGCAAGCGCGGTCATCCCCGCAATCGGCCCCCTTATCCGGTGACTCAGGGTTATCTGGGCCAGCCTACCGTGGTCAACAATGTCGAGACCTTCGCGGCGGCAGCGAGCATCGCTCTGCGGGGTGGCGCCTGGTTCGCCGCCCTGGGGACTGAACAATCGCGTGGGAGCAAGATCCTCAGCATTTCCGGTGATTGTGCCCGGCCGGGCATTTACGAATATCCCTTCGGCGTC
>JBILXN010000118.1:0-7561 GCA_044378425.1 Methylococcaceae bacterium | reverse complement strand
AGCAGGACACCAAAGCGGGGGAGCAGCATCAGGGGCAGAAGCAGAACCCGCAAGACGGCCAGGACCAGAACGGCCCAGATCAGCCGTCACCGGACGAGCCGCAGGGGCAGGCTTCGCAAGGCCAGCAGGGCCAGCAAAAACCCCCGCAACAGGCGCCGGTCCCACAGCCCGCCCCGGAACCGCCCGCTGCCGAGCCAGAGCAAAACAAGGCCAGTCCCGCCAATCCGGCGACATCCAGTGAGCGTCAGCAGGCCGAGGCGCAGTGGCTGAGGCGTATCCCCGACGATCCCGGCGGACTGCTCAAACGCAAGTTTTACTATCAATATCGGCAACGCCAGCAGCAACAGATGGAGCGCAAGGCATGGTGAGCAGATCAGTCAATGGCCTGGGAACGGCCAGCTATCGCGGGCTAGGGGTGGTTCTGGTTCTGCTGGGGGCGCTACTCGCGGTTCAGACAGTGCTGGCCGCCAGCATTGATGTCAGCCTCGACCGCAATCCGGTGCCCATCAACGAATCCTTCACGGTCACGTTCACGGCCAGCGCAGAACCTGACAGCGAGCCCGACTTCACCGCGCTGCAGCAGGATTTTGAGATTATCAGTCAGGGCCAGAGCAGCCAGTTCAGCCTCAACAACGGGCGGGCCAGCCGTCAGATTTCCTGGCAGGTCCAGTTGGTTGCCCGCAAGACCGGCACGCTTGACATTCCGTCGATCGCCTTTGGCCGGGACCGCTCCAACCCCTTTACCGTCACCGTGACCAACGGAGCCGTTCGCGGTAAGCAGGGGGGTGAGGCGAATATCTTTGTCGAGGTTGAGGCGGAGCCGAAAAATCCCTATGTGCAGGCGCAAACCCTGATCACGGTCAGGGTGTTGAGCCGGGTGGCTTTTTCCGGTGACCTCAGTCCGCCAATAGTCGAAGGGGCCACGCTGGACAAACTGGAGCAAGACCACGAATACGTCACCAGCCGCGACGGCGTGCAGTTCAAGGTTGATGAGCGCCGCTACGCCTTCTTCCCGCAGAAAAGCGGTCACCTGAGCATCGCCCCGGTTAACCTCACGGTGCAGGTCGCCGGCGCTAACGCGATGTTTAACCCCATGATAAGGCAGGGCGGTAAAACCCAGCGCCTGCATTCCGACCCCATCGAACTGGAGGTACGGCCCATCCCGCCGCAGTTTGCGGGCAAGCAGTGGCTGCCTGCGGCCAAACTGGAGTTGAGCGAAAGCTGGACACCCACCACCCTGCAGGTCGCCAGTGGTGACCCCCTCACCCGCACCCTCACCTTACGGGCCGAGGGGGCGACGGTTGGCCTGTTGCCGGAGTTAAGCGCAGGTGAACTGCCGACCCACGAGGTGAAGCAATATCCCGATCAACCAGTAATGAAGGAAGACAAGCTGGGCAGCGGCTTTAGCAGCATGCGGCAGCAGAAGACGGCCTTCATCGCCAGCAGGCCGGGCAGCTATAGCCTGCCGCGGATTGAGATTCCTTGGTGGAATACCCAGACCGACCGCATGGAAATCGCCCGGTTACCGGAGCGGACGCTGACCGTGAAGGGTGCCGTACCCAGCCCCGCCGCCCCCCCGCCATCAGCCATCAGTGCCCCAGCGGGCCAGGCCGAACCCGTTGTTGCCGCCAGTCTGCCGCCTGCCGGTGGGAGTCCGTCGGCGGGCTACTGGCCCTGGCTGGCTGGGGTCCTGGGACTGGGCTGGTTGAGCACAGCGCTGGCCTGGTGGTGGCGTCGGCACCAGACGCCTGATCGTTCGCCAGCGCCAAGGCTGGCCGTCGGCAGCAGTGAGAGGGCGTTGCTTGACGCGCTGGAGCAGGCCTGTCGTGCCAACGCGGCGGGCACTGCGCGGCGGGCACTGACGGGCTGGGCGGCTGAGCGCTGGCCCGGTGTTCCCGCCGCCGCGCTGGAACGCCACTGCGGCGGTGACCTGGGCCGCGAAATCGGCAGGCTTAATCGCGCGCTGTACGCTGCCGATGCCAGCCACTGGAACGGTGCCGACTTGTGGGCGGCGTTCGAGGCCTATCGCAAGGCCCATGGCGCGGAAGCGGGTTTAACCGCCCAGTCACCCGGATTGGAACCACTTTATAAAAGCTGAGTGGCCTCAGCGCGGAGCAGGGTCAGCCTCAGCCTCACGATGGCCGGCGTCGACCATGCCAGCGCTGAATGAGCCAGAAGCTCCCGTGAGTCAGCACCACACCCAGCGCAAATCCGAGTATGAAGAATTCCGATTCATGGTGGCCCAGCAGTCTACCCAGCCACTTGCCCAGTGCGTAGCCGACCAGCAGGGCCAGCCCTATCCGCAGGCGCTTGAAAATTTCATCGGTATCCATGGCGTCGGCCCGTGTTTTGAACGATGGGCGCCACGCTAGCGGGATTCCTCTGGTTTGGCAATGCAGCAGTCGGTGGCTGGGCAGGGAACATATCCGGGGCGACCTTCTCCAACCTGCGGGTCATACGGCCCGAACCTGAACACAACGGAGTATCGGTATGGGCAGTCTGGAACGGGAAGATTACATCAGCCTTCGGCGTTGGTTTCGCCACGCTCTGGATCAGCGCAAGATTGATTTTGAAGATGAGCCGATGAGCTACGAAGCCAATACAGCCTACGATTTTGCCTATTACCGGCTTCAGGCAGAGGCCAAGGCCGCCTGGCTTAACCGCTACGGCTATGCCCCTTCGGACGAGATTTTGTCCAAGGCGTTCTACGATGCGGAAATCGAGCGTTTCCAGCGGGCCCGCGACTTGCGTCATCCGCTGGCCTGGCTGATGCGTAAAATTTCCGGTGTAATCAGGCCTTCCGCAGCACCCTCCTGAGCCGCCGTGTTGAAAAATAAGACTGGAAATCCTATTCTCTTCGCCACTTGAGCTACCTAGGCGGGCGTGACGTCCGTCTGCCGCTCTCTGTTTCAAACCGCACTATTCCCGAGGAGAGGGCATGAGCGACACAACCCGGCCCACAGTCTTCGAGAACATACCCAGCCCCTTTTGCGGCATTGCTTCCGACGACCTCAAAATTGAAGTCGAGGGTCTCGCCGTTCGGGTGGTGGAGAACGGCGATGCCGTTACCTGCAAGGGCTACGAACAGCCGATCACCGATACCGAGCCCCGCGTGCAGGGTCAGCCGGCCACGCTGGCGGAGGCCGTGGCCGCCGCTGCCGCTCACCTTAAGGCCGCCCGGTTGCCGCTGTTCAGCGGTTTCGGTACCGATGTCAATGAATCCCGTGCCGCATTTTCGCTGATCGACCGCAGTCGGGGTGTGTTTGATCAGATGCGGGCCGCCGGCGGCCTGCGCAATCTGCTGGTGCTGTCGGATTCCGGCTGGATGGTGACGACACTGACGGAAGTCAGGAACCGGGTTGATGTCCTGGTGTCTTTCGGCAGCGATATCGAAGCGCATTTCCCCCGCTTTTTCGAGCGCTTCATCTGGCCCGATGAAACGCTGTTTGATGGCGACGTTGCCCAGCGCGAGATCATCTATATTGGCCGCGCGCCCGCCGGTATGGCGGCCTGTTCGCCCGAGGGTCGTGCGCCCCGAGTCATCCCCTGTGCCACTGAAGATCTGCCCGATGTGGCCGCCGCACTGGCGGCGCTGGCCAATGGCGCGACACTGCGGGCCGAGTCGGTGGGGGGTGTGCCGGTGGCGGAACTGGCGGCATTGGTCGACAGGCTTCGTGCCGCCCGCTATGGCGTGGTCAGTTGGGTGGCGAGTGAACTGGATTTTCCCCATGCCGAACTGACGGTGCAACAGCTTTGCAAGGCCATCATTGCCCTCAATCGTGAGACCCGCTGCATGGGTCTGCCGTTAGGCGGACGGGACGGCGATGCCACGGCCAGTCAGGTATCGGCCTGGCTCAGTGGTTATCCCACCCGGGTCAGTTATGCCCGGGGCTTCCCCGAGTATGACCCCTACCACAATGGTACCGACCGCCTGCTGGCTAATGGTGAGGCGGATCTGCTGGTCTGGGTGGCCAGCCTTAGCACGACCCCGCCGCCCGTCTCTGCCGTACCCACGGTGGTCGTGGGTCGTTCCGGCATGCGGTTTGAGCAGGAGCCTGCGGTATTCATTCCGGTCGGTGTCCCGGGGATCGACTTTGGCGGCCAGTTTTATCGCTCCGACAAGGTAGTCGCCATGCCGCTCTTTCAGCTGCGTGATTCGGGCTTGCCACGGGCCGCCAGCGTTCTGAAGGCCATTGAGCAGGCTATGGGTGAGATGGCCGGGTAATCCCACCGGCGGCGCGAGGATGCCAGCCCTAATCTACCGGTTTCTAGACAGAGTGCCGCCGGCCCGCCGGCAGAGGGTGCTCGACGACAGGAGAAATGTTTCATGTTGACCAAACTCACGGGGGGGCGGGTGTACGACCCGGCTCACGGTATCAATGGCGAGGTCCGCGACATTTATGTGCGCGACGGCCGTATCGTGGCCCAGTCGGATGCCGAGGGGGTGACACCGCATGCCGAGTACGATTGCCGGGGCAAGGTCATCATGGCCGGCGCTATCGACATACATACCCACATCGGTGGCGGCAAGGTCACCATAGCCCGCACCCTGCTTCCAGAGGACCATCGCGGTGATCCGGTTGCCCGTTCCGGTCTCAAGCGCGCCGGGGTTGGCCGCGTGGCTCCGTCCACGCTGACCACGGGCTACCGTTATGCCGAGATGGGCTATACCGCCGGATTCGAACCCGCCGTACTACCGATCAATGCCCGCCAGGCGCATATGGAAATGGCTGATGTCCCGCTGCTGGATGTCGGCGGATATGCCATGCTGGGCAGCGATGATTTCTTCCTGCGGCTGGTGTCATCCGGTGCGGAACAGGCCCTGATCAACGATTACGTCGCCTGGACCCTGCATGCCACCCAGTGCATCGGCATCAAGGTGGTCAATCCCGGTGGTATCAGCGCCTTCAAGTTCAATCAGCGCAAGCTCGATCTGGACGAGTCCCACTGCTATTACGACATCACGCCCCGCCGCATTCTGCACCATCTGGCCCGCGCCGTGCATGAGCTGGGTGTACCCCACCCGCTGCATGTCCATGGCTGTAACTTGGGTGTTCCCGGCAATCTCGATACTACCCTCAGCACCATCACCGGCATCGAAGGCCTGCCGATGCACCTCACCCACATTCAGTTCCACAGCTACGGAACGGAGGGTGACCGCAAGTTTTCGTCCGGTGCCGCGCAGATTGCCGAGGCCATCAACAGCAACCCAAATGTCACCTGTGATGTCGGCCAGATTCTGTTCGGCCAGACCGTCACGGCCTCGGGCGACTCCATGGTTCAGTTCGCCAACCACAGCCATGCCAGTCCCAACAAATGGGTGTGCATGGATATCGAATGTGATGCCGGGTGCGGCGTAGTGCCGTTCAAGTACAGGGATCAGAATTTCGTCAACGCCCTGCAATGGTGTATCGGTCTTGAGGTTTTCCTGCTGGTGGAAGACCCGTGGCGGATCTTCCTGACCACTGACCACCCGAACGGCGCACCCTTCACCACGTATCCGCATCTGATCCGGCTGCTGATGGACCGGAGTTTCCGCAATGACATGTTCGGCACGCTCAACGCCGAGGCCGCCGCCCAGAGCACGCTGGGGTCGATTGACCGCGAATACAGCCTCTATGAAATCGCCATCATGACCCGCGCCGGTGCTGCCCGGATTCTGGGTCTGCGCGACCGTGGCCATTTGGGTGCGGGGGCGGCGGCTGATATCACGGTCTATACCGAACAGGACGACAAGGAAGCCATGTTCACCACGCCCGATTACGTTTTCAAGGATGGTGAACTGGTGGTACGCAATGGCGAAGTGGTCAAGGTGGTATGGGGCAACCTGCACACGATCAAGCCCGACTTCGACCGTACTGCCATCGAAAGTCGTCTGCGGCCCTATTTCGACCGCTACCACACCATGAAGATGGACAACTTCATCATCAGTGACTGGGAAATCGAGGACGATGGCCGCAGCAACATTCTCGTACATCCCTGCGAGGGTCAGGGCTGAGCCATGATGCCGGGACGGATGCACGCAAGCCGAGAGGACTCAATAGAATGAACATCAATGGCGTAGACATCGACGCGACCTTCGCCGAAGCCTTCCCCATGCGGGGAACCCGGCTGATCATCACCGCCCAGAACGCAAAATGGGCACTGATAGCGGCGGCCACCATGACCGGGTTTGCCACCTCGGTCATCGCCTGTGGCTGTGAAGCCGGCATAGAACGGGAGCTGGACCCCAGCGAAACCCCCGACGGCCGACCGGGTGTCGCCGTGCTGATCTTTGCCATGGGCGGCAAGACGCTGGCGAAGCAGGTGGAAACCCGCGCCGGTCAGTGCGTGCTGACCGCCCCCACCAGTGCGCTGTTTTCAGGTCTGCATGAAGGCGACCCGATCGCACTGGGCAAGAACCTGCGGTTCTTTGGCGATGGCTTCCAGATCTCCAAACGCATCAATGGCCGCCGTTACTGGCGGGTACCGGTGATGGATGGCGAATTCCTGTGTGAGGAAACCACCGGCATGATCAACGCCGTTGGCGGAGGCAACTTCCTGATTCTGGCCGAAAGCCAACCGCAGGCGCTGGCCGCCTGTGAGGCAGCCATTGAGGCCATGCGGAGGATTCCCAACGTCATCATGCCCTTCCCCGGCGGCGTGGTTCGCTCCGGCTCCAAGGTCGGCTCCCGCTACAAGGCGCTGAATGCCTCCACCAACGACGCGTTCTGCCCGACGCTCAAGGGGCAGACGCGCAGCGAGCTCAGCGCCGAGGTCGAATCGGTCATGGAAATTGTCATCGACGGTCTCAGTGCCGAAGATATCAACAAGGCCATGCGGGTGGGCATCGAAGCCGCCTGCAGCCTGGGTCCGCAGAACGGCATTCGCCGCATCAGCGCCGGTAACTATGGCGGCAAGCTCGGGCCCTTCCTCTTTCATCTGCAGGAGATCATGGCATGACGGCACTCCGCTTCACCCTGACCGATGCACCAAAACAGCGCATAGATGTCTCGCCGCTTGTGCCGGACGCGCTTGCCGGCAAGACCGTCGCCGAAATCGGCGCCATACCGCTACAGACCGGCAACCGGCAGATGCCTGCCGGTGAGCTGTTCACCATCAGTGGCGACGACACCCGCCACATCGTGTTTACGGGCACCACCGGCAAGCTCGACTCTATCGGTAAGGCCATGACTCAGGGCCTGATTGAGGTGGAGGGCGATGCCGGCAGCTATCTCGCCATGCAGCTCAAGGGCGGTGAGATCCGGGTCAGTGGCAGCATTGACGCTTACGGTGCCTGCGAAATGCGTAACGGCACGGTGGTGATACAGGGTAATGCTGGTGACTTTCTCGGTGCCTGTCTGCCCGGCAACAAGAAAGGCATGATGGGCGGCGTAGTCATCGTCAAGGGCAATACCGGCAGTCGCACCGGCGACCACATGCGGCGGGGCGCCATCCTGATTGAGGGCAATGCCGGAGATTACCTCGGCTCACGCATGACCGCAGGCACCATCGCCGTACTTGGCAGCACCGGTCGCCATATCGGCTACGCCATGGGCCGTGGCACCCTGCTGCTGGCGCA
>JBILXN010000117.1:0-7562 GCA_044378425.1 Methylococcaceae bacterium | reverse complement strand
GAAAGCTCAAGGTTGTGCTGGTGGGCGCGGACTCCCAACTATTCGTGCCTGAGACTCCCCCAGCATTCCCTAAAATACTCTCAAATCTGAGACGGCCAATGCGATAAGGCAGCGGTTATGTTATAGCCGCTATCTACTGGAAGCATGTAGATGTAAGTGTTTGGCGCGGTTAAGGCGGTATTATTTAAAGTCCAGTTCGAGTCAACAACCCCAACTAAAGCTGGAAATGAGTTTATCGCGCTGTTTGGAGGCGCCAGACCCCACGCGCCAGAGCCAGGTAATTCACCTATCCATGCGGCATCCATACTCCAAGAACTGCCATTGGAGTCAGAAAAGGTCCCAACATATTGCAGCGCAATAGTATTATTCCGAAGATTATTCAACTCATGGTCCTTGCCTTTGCCATGGCCCCGGAACAACGGCTTGAATCGCAGCGGCTTCTGGAAATCGCAGGGGTGGCCTCAGATGATGCCGGAAAACACGCGCTTTCGGTGATTCTGAGTCGATTAAGAGCCAAACTAAACCCTGCGCTTGATGGAAAACTATTGGTTAAGTCCTTGCGTCTTGAAGGCTACATCCTTTGCATCACTGTCTCGATATCGGGCCCCCCGACGATTCAAAAAACCGGATCAGCGCCACAGAACGGCGAGTGACTTAACGACATCCCCCCTCGCCAATATTGTGCCGCGCCTCATACGGTCATAGGCTCCGAAACGTGCTCCCTAACACCGTGTTCACGATCTTCGTGTTTATCCCGAGCCCCAGTTGCGTTTCCAGGTGATTCGGCCGTCTATTCCTCGGTGATCGATAGGGGGTGAGGTCGAGGTTTTCGAGGCACGCTGACTGCCTCGGTTTTGCTGCGCGCAGCCTTGCTTTCAGAGGTTTGTTCTCGCGGTCACATTTATCCCGATCAAGCAGCAAGGCTATTCGGTCGCCCTGACACGTCGGTGATTTGAGCGCGTTAGCGGAACAGGATGTTCTGCCCCGGCCTTCCTCCACGACCATCGTCGCCGTTATCCACAAAAGCTGTGGATAAGTCTGTGGGCGAGGCTGTGGAATGGCAGGCCTGATGGGGCTTTGGCTGGCGCGTAGTGAAGTTGGCCTCAGAGGTAACTCATTGTTATTCAATGGCGAGCATCGGCTCGATGTCTTTGTCGGCCAAAAATCATGAGCTTATGGCGCTTGTGCATAACGCTGCACAGGTCACTGCATATTTGTCGCTACTGTCAAGTGACATGACGCCACCTTTGGGCTAAAGGATTCAACAGGCCGGTCGCCAGAACAGAGCCAATCCCTTTCCCAATGCCCCCCCATGCCCAACAATACCGGGCAAATCATCAGGCTGGATTGCCCCGCCCGGCGGCCGCTTCCCTGCCGCCCTCGCCAAGGTTGCGCCGCACCACATACAGTCATAGGCTCCGAAACGTGCTTCCTAACAACGTCTTCACGCTCTTCGTGTTTATTCCGAGCCCCAGTATGCGTTTCCAGCTGATTCGGCCGTCTATTGCTATTGCCCGCTGATCGAGTTTGCGGGGAGTTTTGAGGTCGAGGTTTCCGAGGCAGGCCGACTGCCCCAGTTCTGCTGCGCGCAGCCTTGCTTCAAGAGGTGTGTTCTCGCAGTCACATTTCTCCCGATCAACCCGAAGGGTCATTGGGTCTCCCTGCCAAGGATGTAAATCTGCTAAGACTCGGTCACCTTTCTGAATTGTTCTCTGAACCATGTATGCGCAGGATCATTCGTCATGGACCGGTGCCAGATGAGATTGGAAAAGAACGGGGGTAGTTGTAAAGGCACGGGGAAGTGCTTCAACGCAAACCTCTGGCTCATCGCCTCGGCCATGGAGACGGTAGAGATTGCAATCAAGTCCGTTGACTCCAGCACATAAGGCAGCAGTGCCGCGTTGGGAATCTCCATGGCCGTGTGTTGCTTCACGGTTTTGACGAAACTGCTGAGATGCGCGTCAGGGGTTGTGATGTGCGGCTCATGCACATTGACGAATCGCTCCCGCAGGATGTCTTCAAGGGAGGGATTGGCATGGATTCGGGGATGGTCTCGTTTGACGAGGACACACAACTGGCTTTCCCAGATGGGCAAGTGTTCCAGCATGTCATCATTCAGCCGTGCCAAGTTAAAAGCCAGGTCCAAGCGATGCTCACGCAGTAACCGAGGGATTTCATCCGCCGGATCAATTGTTCGTATGAGCAGCCGCACGTGTGGCGCTGCAACGGCAATCCGTTGGAAAAGGCGGACGCCCAGTAGGGCCCCACCGCCATAATCCATGGCAATGACGAAGCTGCGCTGGCTTTGGCTTGGGTTGAATGCCTGTCTTTGGGCCAGCTCTGCGCGGATCAGGCCGAGTGCCTCATGAACCCGCAGGTAGAAATCATCGGCCTGAGAGGTGGGGGTAAGTCCTTTGGATCGCCCCTGAAACAACGTGTCTCCCACCAGATGCCGAAGACGGCCCAAGGCGTGGCTGATAGCCGACTGCGTCATGCCCAGGCGTTCAGCCGCCTTGATCTGGCTTTGCTCTTCGTAGACCGCCTCAAATACGGTGAGAAGATTGAGATCAACCCCCCGTAAATTAATCTCGTGCATAAAAATTATGTGATTTATTCATTGGATTGAAGAAAGCCCGATCACTACAGTTTGCACCCATGGAGTTTGAGTCAGGCGACATCGCCAGTCTGGTCAAATCGCCATTTTCTATCCAATTCTTCGTGGGAAAGCATCATGACCTTAATCAAAAAAACGTTTCTAACCCTCGCGCCTGTGATGGTTGCAATGGAGTTCGGTGTTCCGGCTGCAGACGCAGCTACCCTGCCAGCGCCCGTGCCGCGCGTCATTATCAGCGCAGCCTCGTCCTGGGGCAGCGCGGCTGATAGCTGGGCCGGATACACCGGGCAACTGAGTATCTGGGTGCCCAGTGACGTGAAGGGCGGCTGGACCTTGACGTTTCGGTCAGCCGAACTGGCGAGGCAGGCCAGCGCCGCCTCATTCTGGAATACGACAGCCCGTTATGATCCCGCCTCTCAGATTTTCACCCTGGTATCACCCGGATGGGCAGGGGACATTCAGGCCAACAGTGTACTCAGCGTGGGCTTCAATGCCAGCGGCGCTCTGGATACACATTTTGCCCTGGAGGATTGCACCTTCAATGGCCAGCCTTGTGTTGCCACGGTATTAAGCAATCAGGATGCTCTGCAGACCCTGGCCAATCTCAAGGCCACCGACGCGAGTGCCAGTGGTTCATCATCCTCAATAGAGTCCAGCGGCCAGACCACTACGACCGGCAATACGAATGCGACCCTGGAAGTGCTGCTATCAGTGAGCAGTAGCTGGGAAGGCGGCTACAGCGGCAATATCACCATCAAGAATCTTTCAGGAAATACCCTGGCCTCGGGTGCTTCAGGGTGGCAGGCCAAACTGAAGTTTCCTGACCTGGCCACGGCCAAGGATGTGTTCAAAAGTGGCCCATGGAACATGCAGGTCGTGTTTGGAACGGATGGCACAGTTACGCTGACACCGGCCTCTTGGGCTGCGGCGCTTGCCGCGGGTGACACCGTCAGCAGTGGCTTTAATGGCGGTACCAGCGCCAATCTGCTCAAGGTCGCCAGCGCCGATGGACATGTGACGATCCAATTCAGCAGTTCCGTGGGTACGGGGGGGGCCTCAGGGAGCGGTAGTGGGACAACCGCCCCGATCTCCCAGCCTGTCGATACCGTTAACTCTACTCCCGTGAGTGGTGATGTAGGCTTGCCCACCGGAACGGTTACGGGCGGATTTCTGTTCAGCCCATACAAGGATGTTGGTATTTCCATGAACTGGAATACCAATATCATGTCCACGGCAGCCGCAGGGGCGCTGACTCCTTTGCTGAATGTGTTACCGGCTAGAGTGCCGGCGGTGACCTG
This sequence comes from Methylococcaceae bacterium, assembly GCA_044378425.1. Classification (GTDB taxonomy): domain Bacteria; phylum Pseudomonadota; class Gammaproteobacteria; order Methylococcales; family Methylococcaceae; genus UBA6136. The sequence goes on along the minus strand of JBILXN010000117.1, from coordinate 3,650 downwards.
GGCTTTTGCGACGGGCGAGTGCGGGAAGGAAAATTGGGCCGGTATCTCTGCGGATGCGCTAGCCGCTGCCAATGTCAAACAGTTCACCGACGCCAACAAAAACTACGTGATCTCGACCGGGGGAGCGGCTGGGGCTTTCACCTGTTCAACGCCTGAGGGAATGCGTACCTTCATTAATCGGTATGCGTCCAGGAACCTTGTTGGTGTGGACTTCGACATTGAAGCCGGCCAGTCGGCGGCAGCAATTGGATCTCTGGTCCAGCAAGTACAGGCGGTGCAGGCGGATTACCCGAACCTGCGCTTCAGTTTCACTATCGCCACCCTGGGTTCTAGCAATGGTCAATCGGCGACTTCGACCTATGGCGATCTCAATGCAACCGGCTACAACGTGCTGCAGGCCCTGAACAAGTACCCGCTGACCAACTACACCATCAACCTGATGGTGATGGATTTCGGTGCCGCCGGTTCGGGTGTTTGCGTAGTCGGTAGTCATGGGCTTTGCGACATGGGACAAACAGCGATTCAGGCGGCGAGAAATCTGACCGCCCGGTTTGGCGTTCCCTCCGAACGGATTGAGCTGACACCGATGATCGGCGTCAATGATGTGCGCGACGAGCTCTTTTCCCTGCAAGACACCGACACGCTGTTGACATGGTCTAGAGCCAATCATCTGGCCGGTGTACATTTCTGGTCGATAGACCGTGATACACCCTGCAATCAGGCGAGCGCATCACCCATCTGCAGTTCCGTAGTCGAGGTCCCAACCTGGGGCTGGACTCAGCGGTTCATCAGTGGGTTGGGCCTCTGACGGATTCGGATAGCACCCGGACATCCGGGTGTATCAAGAAGATACAAGCCCCGCTTCGGCGGGGTTTTCATTGAGTCTTTACCCGCGAACAGAAGCTTGTCTTGCGGGCCGTGAGCTAAATTTTCGCAGCTGCGAAAGTCCGGAATGAGAAAGCAGCTATTAAAAGCTCTTAACCCTTTGAAAATATGGAGCCGGCGAAAGGATTCGAACCCTCGACCCTCGCATTACAAGTGCGACGCTCTACCAACTGAGCTACGCCGGCTGAATGATGGTGGGCTATTGCAGAGGGTAGCCGGGGAGGCCACCTTAACGCCCTCGTCTGTCATGACGGCGGGGATTCTAACCGCTATTAGGCGCCTTGTGAATCTTGGCGCTATTCCGCTTCATGTTCCGGGACCGGTTCCACCGCTTGCCAGCCGCCACCCAGCGCCTTGTAAAGGCCGACAAGGCTGGTCGAGATCCGCGCATTGCTGGCCACCAGATTGCTTTCCGCCTGATACAGTGCCCGCTGGGTTTCCAGCACATCAAGAAACGCGGTCAGCCCCCGCACGTAGCGTTCTTCGGCGAGCCTGACGGCCAGTGCGCTGGCCTCGGCCGACTTTGCCAGCGCTGCCCGCCGCTGTTGTTCCATGGTATAGGCGACCAAAGCATCCTCCACTTCCCTGAAGGCGGTCAGTACGGCATTTTGATAGACCAGCAATGCCTGTTCCTGCAGCGCATTGCGATTATCGATATTGGCCTGAATCCGTCCCCAGTTGAAAATGGGGGTGCTGATGCCGGCGGCAATGGCGGTCGATTTGCCGATCGGCGTCAGGTCGCTGAGTTTCGTATTCTGAAAACCGAAGAACGCGGTCAGATTCACCTTGGGGTAAAGCTCGGAAGTGGCGACGCCGACCTGCGCGGTGGCGGCTGCGAGTTGCCGTTCGGCCTGCATCAGGTCAGGCCGCCGCCGAAGCAATTCCGATGGCAGGTCGGCAATCACGTGGGTTGGTGAGTGGGGTACATCGCTGTCAGTCTCCAGCAGGTAGAGCAAGGCGCCGGGCGGCTTCGCGAGGAGGATGGACAACGCGTGCACCCCCTGTTGGGCGGCACTTTCATACGCGGGTAGTTGTGAGTGAGTAAGTTCGGCCTGGGCCTGTTGCTGGGCCACTTCTTGACCGCTGTTGAGACCGGCTCTGGCGCGGGCACTGACCAGCCCCAGCGTGTCATCCTGCGTTTTGAGGTTGTCCCGGGTGATGGCAATCTGGCGTTGATTGGCCCGAATCTCGATGTAGGTTTTGGCCACTTCGCCCATCAGGCTGACCAGTGCTGCACGGCGGTTGTTTTCCTCCGCTTCGATAGAGGCCTGTGCCGCTTCAACGGCCCGAAACACCCCGCCGGACGGGTCGATTTCCCATTGGGCATCAAAACCTGCCTGGACGATATTGATGAGCGTGTTACCCGAAAAATACCCGCCTGACGCCGGGTTGTAGGCGCCAGCGGAGCCGCCGGTGATGAAGTCGTTGCGACGCTGGCTGATATTGCCTCGCGCATCCAGCGAGGGCAGGCCGGTGGCGATGGCGCCCTGACGTTGCGCTCTGGCGCTGCTGATGCGGGTGGCGGTCTGCCTGACGTTGAGATTGGCCACCACGGCCTCTCTGATCAGCCGGTCCAGTAGGGGATCTTTGAAGATCGTCCACCACGCCGCCGGTGGCGGGATATTGTGCAGCGTGTCAGCGTGCGCGTACTTGGGAGGTGTCGGTATCTCAGGCAGACGGTAATCCGGCCCCACCATGCAGCCACCCAGCAGGGCCGCCACCGTCAGCAGCCAAAGGCGCGGCCTCATTGACCCGCACCCCTGTCGCCGGTGGCGGCACTGGCTTTTTCGGGCGCAGATTCACCGAACTCCGGCGCTTCGATAAAAACATCGACCTGCTGACCGACATAGGCCGGCAGGCGACTGCGGTCGAACTGATAGAGGGCCTGCAAAACCCGCATGTCGACCCGTTCGGTGCTGTCGCCGGTTAACGAGCGTTTTGGTATGACATAGGGCTCAACATAGGCCAGGGTCAACGGTGTGCTGAAGTTACGGTTGCCGCGCAGATAAGCGATCGCCTTGCCGCCGGGCCGGAACCGCCAGGCATCGTTCTCATCAATGTCTACCCGCACGTTCAGTTGATCAAGATCGCCCATCACCAGCAAGGGGGTGTTAAGTGGGCCGGCCTGTGCATATTCGCCGGGCCGGATGTTGACCTGCAGAATTTCGCCATCGGCCGGCGCCCGGATGATAAGCCGATCCAGCACGATCACGGCCGAGGCGACCTGCGAGTCAGCCTGCTGTACCTGGGCGTTGGCGCTGTCCAGCCGCGCCTTGGCAATCAGCATGCCGTTGCGGCGGCGCTCAAGTTCCTCGGTGCTGATGGCGCGACGGTCGGTCACGGCCTCTGCCAGCCTGAGCAGCGTGCGCGCATCGGCCAGACTGGCCTGGGCCTCAAGCACGCCGGCCCTGGCCCGGGCAAGATCGGCCCTGCGCATCGCCAGACCGGCCTGTGCCTCCCGATCATCAATAGTGAACAAGACGGTCCCTGCCCTGACGCGGTCGCCGACCCGGACGCTCAGTGTCTTGAGAATGCCGGGTAGCGGTGTACCGATTGCGATGTTGCGGCTCTGTGCCTCGATAATCCCGGACCCGGCAATAAAACTGCGAAACGGTGCTTCAGCCGGTTCAATGACAGCCTCGGCCACCGGTACGGGCGTGTTGCCGGCCAACACCAAAAAGATGCCAAAGCCAAAACCGGCCAGAGCCAACGCGGGAAGTGTGTATTTGGGGAGCATGGTCTGCCGCTGTGTATGTCGGGGGGTT
>JBILXN010000001.1:0-40829 GCA_044378425.1 Methylococcaceae bacterium | reverse complement strand
GGAGCGCTGGCGTTGCGAGGGTATTGGTCCAAAGTTTATGAAGCTGACGGGCCGCGTCCTGTACCGTATGGTCGACATCGAGGCCTACGAGGAATCGTGCCTGGCGACGTCGACCAAGACCTCAGCTGCGCAAGTCAGTCCTGACTAATGTGTTCCATTTCGTCGGCAGTTATTGATAAGTGCCGACGTTTTGCAACGCGAAGGGGGGTCGCGACGGCCGTCGTGGGCCACATTGAAAGTCCGCAGTCCACAAAGCGCGGACTGATCAAGCGGTTTGTTAAGAATCAACAAGTTGCCATCAGGCCGTGCGGACTATTTCGAGCTCCTGCGGGTTCCTGCGGAAAGAATCGAACACTTTCTGGGTATGGGCGGGGCAGCACCCCGCACCAAAAGACTATCGGAAGTACGCGATATCCAGTTGTCGGCACGTTAAGAAGTGCTGCGAACTACCTCAAAAAGCGGGGCTTGGCAGGCCAAATCAGCGGATGTTCACACCGGTTTTTTGGCCAGGCTGGTCGCCGGGAACAGGCATCAAACCCGTCTGCGATTGGATGTCAGTTCAATTCCCAAGTCCGGAACCCAACCCGCGTCCGTCAATGCCCGTGAACCGCCTTCCAGGCGGTGTACTCGGACGGGCGTAAACCGTAGCGCGCCAGCACCCCCTCGTGCAGCCTGCGGAGCTCTTCGATAGTCAGTGCCTGTACGCCCGCTTGTTCACCCTCAGGAACGCGCTCTGCCACGGCTCGCTGAATGCAGGAAAGCGGTTCAAGTTCCGGCTGCGTGATGACCTCGCGAATGGTCTGCTTGATGAAATCACGCCACGCCAAGCGAAGGGGATCGGGCTCCGCCAAGTCTTGCTTGATGGCCAGATATTCCTGCGTCGAGCGTTCGTAGGCCCAGACGTAAAGGTCACGCAGCAACTCCATGCGGGTCATTTCGTACACGCCGAGGGTGGCTCGACTGTAGGCCTGCTTCGGCACGTCCAGAAAAGTCAGCGGACAAAGGTTCGCACGGAACAGCGGCAGATTCGCGGCCAATCGCGAGGTACGCTTGTTGATGTCGGCAAAGGGCTGCAGGTAGGGCAAATACACCATCATGAAGAAGGATTGCTCAAACGGATCGCCAATCTGGTTAGCTTTGCCCAGAAGTGCATCCAGCGTGTCTTCGATCTGCTGTGGTGTTGAGAGTGGCCGATAGACGCTTTTGCCGATATCGACGGCGTGCTGGCGAATTCGCCCCTCATCTGCTGGATTTGGCAGCAAGTTTTCCGCCAGAGCGCTGTGCAAGTTCATCAGCGTGTAACGGTTGAACTCCGCACTATCGATGTTTTCGACCAGCAGTTCGATCGCCGTCTTATGGTTCAGGATCATCTGTGTTTCGATGGCAGCCTTGCCCCGCGCGGCCTTGCCATGCTCGATCAGCTCGTGCGTGTCGAGCCGGGAGTAGGTATTGCCTTCCAGATGGCTCGACGCCCATGACAGGTCGATCAGCAACCGATTCAGAATGGCGCGGCTGTAGGTACCCGCAGGTTCGTCAACGTCAGTGGTTCTGCCCATTTTGTGTAATTGGCGGCGCAGCGACTCCGACAAATACCAAGTCTCATTGGGACGGTAAGCATCCAGAAAATCCAGTTGATAGCCTACCGGCTTGCGCGCTTCCGGAGGTTGATCGATATAGGCAAGGATATCCTGGCTGTCAGCAGATAGTGGAATAAAAGACGGGAAGCGATCTGCTCTGGTGGTCGGTACACCGTTGCCAGGTCGGGCATCTGCACGAAAATAGCGACGGGCTCGACCTTCACCCGTTGCTGCGACCTGGCCGCTATCAATCAGCTTCGCGATCAATCGCTGTGCTGTTCGCCTGGCAATGTCAGGGTGCGTGGTCAGCAGTTCGGCCAGAGTCACTCCGTTCTCGGATGCCCGGATGCTGTTGAGTAAGTCTGTGGTGGATGACATCGCGTTGTGGCGCCTTTCGAAATACATGTGGCGCAATTATGGCGCAGTTCGTCGATCTGCGCCAAATTTAACCCGAAAAGTGGCGCGGTTCATGGCCGTCTGCGCCCAATCGGGGTGGAAGACGAGGTCTCTGGTCCAAGGATGAGCCCAAAAGTGCACCCATTTACACTCAATAGGGCGCGGTTTTTCAAACTGCGCCACGGTCCTAAATGGGGTAGAGATGGCTGGAGCTACTCGTATCCCATCTTGAGTTCTTGGGTCCGCGCACTGACGGCAGCCGGTGCGGTGACCGGATGGCTTGACGCAAACCCATTCAAGCTGAATTCGCTATCGAGTGAATCGACGACACGCACTACATGCTCAAGACGGCGCGTGGGCTTGCCTGCCTCCAGATCGACGATAAACCGCAAACCCACACCGGCAGCCAGAGACAGCTGCGCTTGAGTGAGACAGAGCTGTTTTCGAGCCGCGCGTACGGCATGTCCAAGATCTTGTGGGGTGGCAATACGAATGATGAGAGCGTCGCGTGTTTCAAAATTCCCGATGGGTAACTTTTGTCGCGCACGGGGAATAATGGAATCAATCGCCGCACAATATGCGGTGAATAACTTGAGCATGCGGAGAATGCCGCCCATAATCCCCGCATGAATAGCGGAGATTACAAATACATCTGGCAGGCGGGTGACTGGCCAAACTGGCACTTCGATCTGGCGGCGCTCGCCGGGCCCATGGCGGATGTGAGTCGTGCCCAAGGTTTGCTGATAGGGCGTCTGGCCGACGTGGGCATGGCGCTGCGTGACCTGGCAAGCCTGGCCGCGTTGACCGAGGACGTGGTCAAGACTAGCGAAATTGAGGGCGAGCAGCTCAACGTTGAGTCCGTGCGCTCATCTATCGCACGACGGCTGGGAGTCGACATCGGCGCGCTCGCTCCGGTGGATCGTCATGTCGAAGGTGTGGTGGAGATGGTGCTCGACGCGACCGCTAACTGTGATACAAGTGTGTCGCGGGAGCGGCTGTTCGGCTGGCATGCCGCGCTGTTTCCCACCGGCTACTCCGGTCTAGCCAAGATCAAGGTCGGCGGCTGGCGCGACGATGCCAGCGGGCCCATGCAAGTGGTGTCTGGCCCCATTGGTCGGCAGCGGGTGCATTTCGAGGCACCGCCTGCCGATCGCCTTGAAGCCGAAATCAGCTGCTTTCTCGACTGGCTGAATGCTCCATTGAGCGAACCACCACTACTTAAGGCCGGCCTATGCCACCTTTGGTTTGTCACCTTGCATCCATTTGACGACGGCAATGGCCGTATTGCCCGGGCCATCGGCGACCTTCTGCTGGCGCGTGCGGACGGCAGTCCTCAACGGTTCTACAGTTTGTCAGCGCAGATTCAGCGTGAACGCAAGGCCTACTACGACATCCTGGAGCGGACCCAAAAGAGTTCTATGGATGTGACTGAGTGGCTTGTCTGGTTCCTCGACACGCTCCATCGCGCCGTCGACCAGGCTCAGCATACGCTTGACGCTGTGCTGACCAAAACACGGTTCTGGCAACACTGGGCGACTATGCCGTTCAATGAGCGGCAGGTAAAGTTACTCAACAAACTGCTTGATGGTTTTGAAGGCAAGCTCACCAGCAGCAAATGGGCTGCCATCGCCAAGTGTTCGCCGGATACGGCGCTGCGTGACATCAACGATCTGCTGGCGCGGGGCGTGCTGCGGAAAATGGATGCGGGTGGGCGCAGTACACGCTATGTATTGGACGAGTATTCAACCGGGCGCATCTGAAAATCCATACGATCGTGCGCATTCGCGGCCATCGGTGCAGTGGCCGAATGGCTGGGCTCGCACCGGTCTGACGCAAGCCCAATTAGGGTCTGTTAACACATGCGGAGCGCGTTTACGATCAGGGCGAAATGGATGAATCCAGCGAACATGACATTGAGTTTGTCAAAGCGTGAGAAGACACGGCGAAAGCCCTTTAATGGGCGAAACAGCCGTTCGACTTCATTGTGCTTTCGATACATGGCTTTATCGTATTCCCAGGGATCCAGACGATTACTCTTGGGCGGTACGACGGGGACATAGCCGAGACCCAGCGCCAATTGGCGTGTTTCATCGCCTTCATAGGCGCGGTCCATGATCAGCGGGGTGGGCTCTGCCATCGGCCCAAAATCGATCAGAAGCTGGCGTCCTGCGGGCGCATCGTGATCTTGGCCGGGGGAGAGTCTGAAGGTGATTGCGCAGCGATCACTCGCGGCAACCCGATGAATTTTGGTGGTCCAGCCACCGCGGGATTTGCCGATAGCTTGGGGACCGTTTTTTTTGAGCGCCAGTACCATCGGGGTGCACCTTGATGATCGTGCTGTCGAGGGAAACGGCTTCGATCTTGATCTGGATGATTTGCCGAGCTTGCAGGGCCTCGAAGACCTGATCCAGGACGCCGCTTTTGGCCCAGCGCATCATGCGGGTATAGACAGTGTGTCAGGGTCCAAAATGCATGGGGAGTCCCCGCCATTTGCAGCCCTGTTCGGCGACATACAGAATGGCATTGAGTACCTGAAGGTTGGAGAGGTGCACATTACCGCGCTGAACTGGGAGGCAATGGGCGATCTGTTCGTATTGGGTTTCGCTGATTTCCATGCGCGAATTATACCCTATTATGTGTTAACAGGACCTAGGGGAGAGCAGAGCACGATACGATCAAAGGGATGAGCGAGACCGAAAAGGCTGAAACACGGGCAAAGCTCTCCGCAATGATAGGGGGATGAGGGAGGTCGGTCTGAGAGCCCGTTTGTTCATGGCGGTTTAACCCCTACCCCAAAAGCCGAACGGACGCCGAGGCGTCCGTTCCATTTAGATGGTTTTTAGAGGGTTCTAAGCCGGCCGGCGATTACCGCAACGTCACCGTGACCGTATCAGACGTCACCGCGTCGAAGATCTTGTTGCCGGGCTTAGTGGCAGTCACGGAACAGGATGCGCCTGATGAGCCCGTTACCCGAAGCCTGCGATTGGCACGTCGACCCCGAATCACACACCGGGCGCCTTCGCTGGCAACGACTCTGAAGGTCGGAGGGGTTTTTACATCGCCACCCCGAGCACTCAATGTTACCCAGGCGCGAGGCGGTATTTCCCATTTGCTGACTGAGAGTGCCAGCACATGTTGAGCCAGTTTGTAGATCCCGACGTTAATCGTTGAGGTCGATGTTGAGCAGTTGCTCGTAGCTGCCTTGAACAGACGTTGTAGGTAAAGCTATCCATGCCTTTGAATTTTTTCATCGGCACGTAGCTGAAGGCCCCATCTGACATCAGTGCCAGCCTGCCATGGCCGACATCAGTAGCGAGCGAGAATATCGCTCCCGACGGAAAGGTATCGTTCGACGCCACATTGCCGTTGATCGCCTTACTGATCCACGTGTTGATGGTGTCATCCCGGGTCTGGAGATGCACTGGCATTGGTATTGGATCGACTGGCGGTGCAGGATCGACGCTACTTCCGCCCTCTCCTGAGGAGGAAGGGGCTGCTCGTGTGACGACCACGTTGTAAGTGCCTGTGGTCTGGCCATCCTGAGCGGTTACCTCGACCGAGATCGTATTGGCCCCTACCGCAAGGCTAATAGCATCCGAAGGGGAGCCACTCGTTATAGAGCGAGTGTTCACCTTGACTGTAGCGTGAGGCTCATTCACCGTCGGCGTCACCGTAATGCTGCTCACCGAATGAGCGACGGACGTCATGTAATGGGCCGTCTCTGGTGTAAACAGCGGCGACAAGGTGCCGCCATCTAATACCAGGTTCGATAGCGTTTTATCCGAGGATGGTCCGGTATAGGTGAAAGCGTTGCGAAGATAGTCTGTGGCCACGGCGGATGTGACGGAGACATCCACAGTACCCGCAACACCTGCGGGACTAAACGCCTTGACTTCCGTCGCGCTCACTACGGTAAAAGATGCCGCACTGTTTGGCCCAAATTTGACACTCGTTACATCAAGCAGATTGGATCCTGTGAGGATAACTTCAGTCCCACCCGCCACGTCGCCGGAAGCCTGAGAGATATCCGTAATGCTCGGTACAGAACCCAAATTATGGCTCTCTGTGCTAGTCCGATGTGGCACCTGTAGTTGCTGAGCCGAAATTGTGCCGGCACTGATGTCAAGCGTGGTGTCCGGCGAGAAATCATGCTGTGTGATATCAATCGGTACTCCCGAATTTTGAGGAGTTGCCAAAACGAAGGCAGATTGGCTTCCGGTCGTGGGCGTCAAGTCAATCACACCCGTCACGGCTTCCCCGGTCCCTGCATCAAAAACTTGAACCTGATAGGGCGGTGCATCCGTTCCGTGAGGGACTACCGTCAGTGCGCTCCCGTCCAGCCCCGCCTGAAAAGTGGCAGCTACCTGACTGCCCCCCGAAGATATGGTCCCCGGAACCACATGAATAATATAGCTCCCAATATTGAATGCGTATGTGGGGGATGTGGCGTTAGCGGAAAGGGTGGTTTCGCTGGCCCCTGCGCTGGAGATGATGTTGGCTGCCGCCAGAGTTTGTTTCAGCCGCATCAGGGCTGACAACGGCGGCGGATCAAAGCTAATCGATTTATAGTCGGGGCCCCATTTGGCATAGCTGGGTTCACGATCGACGCGTACCCAAGCGGCGCCAGGGTCCAGCGGGGCGGTGCTCACATAGGGGGGGCCGCTGTCTGCCACATACCAAAACGCATAAGGCACAACATAAACGTCTGAAGCCAGAATATCATCAGCAGACTGATAAACAAAAGAATCAACGCTGGAGAATTCTTTCCACGGTACTCCGACAACCCTTGCTGTCCAGATTCTTGCATACCCATCTAGTTCGCTTGGCTGACCGGACTCATCTAGCGGGATTGGCTGAGAAAGAATAGATCCATTAGTGTAAGTAATGGTAAAACGTTTGACTGGCTCTGAGAATGTCCACGTTATAGTGGTTTCATCGCCCGGATTCATGGCGACATTCGGTATTTTTTTATTTTTTGCGATAAAGCTGATGTTTGTTATGGTTAGAGGCTTTGCGGTTGCAAAGCCTACCCAGAATGCGCACAGTAAAAGAAGTATTATTCTAAGCCGTACTTCAAGCGTCATAATAGGGGGCCTCTTTTTATAATGTTATGTGTTGAAAGTAGGCAAATTTTATAGGAAAGAAACCTGAAAAGTACAGGTGACTGGCGCGCATCAACCTAAGCACAGCGGTTGGCAGCTCATTGGGGTGCGCGAGGACCCGTCGTTTCAACACGACGCATCCATCTTCAGCCCTCCCCATTTAGCCAGCTAACCCTTCATCGACACCTACCCCAAGCCCTACTCCAACGCCCTCTATCGAGGTAAAGCTTCTGTTGAACTCCGCTAGTGCTGGAGTTGGGAAATCTATCTTTATCGGCCGGCAACACAAAGGAATCGCCAGATTTCCCTTTGACTTCATATTTCCCGAGGCCACATTAGGAACTGCACGAGAGCATCGAGCAACCGGCCCGATTCCTAGCCCAGTCCGGACGCTTAGCGGCAAGTTTCTCCAGACCGGGTTGCTCGCAGTAAGGTGTCTTGAAAACGGAGAGTAACTGCTCGATTGTTGCATAATCCCCTGTTTCAGCCTTATCAATAGCTTCCTGAGTAATGTAATTCCTCGGTATGTAAAGGGGATTTGTCGAGTTCATTCGATTTGTCCGTACGCTATTTGGCTCATTGGTAATCCTGAGTCGATCAAGGTAACGTCGTAGCCACTGTGCTAGTGTGGCCTTTTCGCCATCCGTGACATGATCTGGGTTGTAATACGCTTCTGTTAGTGGGCTTATGATTGACTCATTGCAAGAGTCCACCATACGGGTATCGATTAAGGCGAGACGACGGTAGAAAAGGGTCATATCCGTTTCAACGGCTGCAAGAATCGTTAGCAGTTCGGATATTAGATGATCATCAAGATCGGGATGATACTTGGGTAGGCCCAATTTTCGGGCCATCATGTCCTGCCACGCGGCGTTATAAGTCAAGGTATAACTAGTGAGCGCATCTTGCAGCGCCTGTTCGGAACCAATGAGCGGATATATCGCGTTGGCAAGTTTGACCAGGTTCCAGTAAGCAATCTGGGGCTGATTGGCATACCGATACCGTCGAGTGTGAGCATCCGTAGTATTTGGGGTCCAGTTGGGATCGTAATCGTCCAGCCAACCGTATGGGCCGTAATCGATGGTGAGGCCCAATATGGACATGTTGTCCGTATTCATCACTCCGTGTACAAAGCCCACGCGTTGCCACTCAACAATTAGCCGCGCTGTCCTTCGGCAAACCTCATCGAACCATGCAACATAAGCGTCGGGACATGGCGAACCTAGCTCAGGGAAACTGTCATCGAGCGTGTAATCTACCAACTGTTTAAGGGTTTCACGATCGCCCCGAGCGGCAAATAACTCAAAGTTACCGAATCTGGTGAATGAGGGAGCGACGCGACAGACAACGGCTCCCGGCTCGGCCCGGGGTCTGCCGTCATAAAACATGTCGCGAATAACCGTCCTGCCAGTGGCTACCAGGCTCAGGGCGCGTGTCGTAGGAATCCCAAGAGCGTGCATGGCCTCACTACAGAGAAACTCCCTGACAGAGGACCTCAATACTGCCAAGCCGTCAGCTGAGCGCGAATAAGGTGTCGGACCCGCGCCTTTGAGCTGTAAGGTCAGTCGACTCTTTGCCTCCGTTATGGCTTCCCCGAGATTAATGGCCCGGCCATCGCCGAGTTGGCCTGCCCACTGTCCAAATTGATGACCGCCGTAACAGGTCGCATAGGGTGACATGCCTGCTAGGAGTCGATTTCCGCTGAAAACATCTGCAAATGCTGCCGATCGGCACGCCTCTGGCGATAGCCCTAATTCGGTTGCGAGGTCAGGTGAAAAGGCTACCAAGTGAGGTGAGGGGGTGGTCAAAGGCGTTACATATGAGTAACAGGCGCCATACACTTGCCGCCGGTTAGGACTGGTATCAGGATCACCCGGCAATTCACGGATATACTTGTTATCGAAGCGAAGATCGAGGCCAGAAGAGTCAGGGGTAAACATCGTGTGTCGGGTAACCGGAAGAATGGGCCTGAGCCAGTAGTTCGATCCGCTCAGTACTGCGCAGTTAATGTCATTAACAGAGGGATTTTACGACGCGCTCCATCCGCATGAAGCGCGACCCTTTGACCAGTACGGTCGCCTCGGCGCTTGCCAGGGGCCGAGCGGCGGCAATTAATTCGTCAATTTCGGAATAATGCGCACCACCCTCCTGATTGAAGGCTTCTACCGCATGCCGGCTCAATTCACCTATGGCTAGCAGCGCATCAATCCCCTTGAGCCTCGCATAGGTACCAATTTCCTCATGAAAATCAGGCCCCTGTTCACCAACCTCGCCCATATCGCCGAGTATCAGTACGCGCGGTTTACCAACGCCCGATAACAGATCAATAGCTGCAATGACAGAATCCGGATTGGCGTTGTAGCTATCATCAATCACTCTGCCACCCGCGGTGGAACGTAGTAATACCCCCCGGCCGGCAACCGGGACAAATGCTTCGAGTCCTCGTTTTATATCACTAATGGCCACACCAGCGGCGAGGGCACTCGTGGCCGCAGCAACTGCGTTATGGGCATTATGAGCCCCCGATAAAGCGAGTCTTAGTTCGATTCGACCGCTCGGAGTGGTGATGGTGAGTTCGATGCCATCGCTGACGGAAACATAAGTAGCCGTTACGGCGGCTGCACCAGCACCGCAGAGCGTGAAGTCCATAACCTGGCGGGAACCGGCAAGTACTCGCCATATGAACGCGCAATCATCATCGGCCGGGAAAACAGCGATCCCATTGGCGGGCAGAGCAGATATGGCAGCCCCATTTTCTCGCGCAGTGGCTTCTACTGTGCCCATGAACTCCTGGTGTTCCCTTTGTGCATTGTTGACCAGCGACACTGTAGGCTGAGCGATCCTCGCCAGATATTCAATCTCACCCGGATGATTCATGCCGAGTTCAACCACGGCGTAACGATGCTCAGTCGTGAGGCCAAACACGGTTTGCGGTACGCCTATCTCGTTATTGAGATTGCCTCTGGTCGCAAGCCGACCCCTATCACCAGAAGCAGCGGCAAGGATACTGGCGAGCATTTGTGTGACCGTGGTCTTGCCATTACTGCCGGTTACAGCAATCAGCGGCAACACATAGCGATTACGCCAGGCGGTGGCGCCCAGCCCCAGGGCACGTCGGCTATCGGTGACGACGAGTTGCGGGAGGGTGAGCGGCAGCGGTCGCTCAACCACCATGGCTACCGCGCCGGCTTCGGCGGCAAGATGAGCGAAGTCGTGGGCATCGTAGCGTTCGCCCCTTAGAGCAAAAAACAGGCATTCGGGAGGCAGTGCCCGGGTGTCGGTTGACACTAAGGCAAAAGCGGTCTCAGCGGGACCCTGCAGGGTTGATCCAGGAATGGCTGCTGCAAGTTGGCCTAATGTCATCATGGTGCAAGTATCCTGGATCCTTGATGTGTCTGAAAAGGGCTCGCTAGCGCGCCACTTTCGCTAAATATCTGGTGGCCATGGCTGGCTCGTCGCAAGCGATCATTGGCAGCCGCCCACACTTCATGATCGGGTGGTCGTTCAACGACAATAACATCCACGACGGATTGATCCAGTTGACGCAAAGCGGCGTAGAGCGACTTGCCATACGCATCGGCCGTGTCAGGCATGGCGAGCGTTAGTAGCAGGGGATGGTCAGAAAGCTGACCCAAATCAGTTTGAATGTGCATCAGGGCGACGCGCCTACCCGCAGTGATTAGCGCAGCAAGGCGATCATGCAGCGTACAGGGTGACGACAGGTAGAGCGGAGTTGTGGGCGCATAGTGCGATTCCAGCATACCTGGTGCTCTAATATTGTCAGTGGCTTGCCGGGTCGATACGGCTCTGCCCAGCACGGCCTCCAGCGCAGGCAGGCCAATCGCGCCCGGCCGCAGCAGCAGGGGTTGATCTCCGACCAGACTGACAATAGTGGACTCAAGTCCCACGTCGCAATCGCCACCCTCCAGAATCAGATCGACATCCCCCTGCAGTTCCTGAGCGACATGAATGGCTCGGGTCGGGCTCACGCGGCCAAACCGGTTGGCTGATGGGGCAGCAATGCCGCCATTAAAAGCCTCCAGCAGGGCCAGAGCCACCGGATGTTGCGGTATCCGCAAGCCAACGCTGTCTTGACCCCCTGTGACGGCAAGCGGGGCATTGCCACGCGGCAAGATCAGTGTGAGTGGGCCGGGCCAGAAATGCCGGGCGAGTAGGTGCAGTTCCTGCGGTACCGTTCTGGCCCAGTCGGGGACCTGAGCGACATCGGCTAGATGAACGATCAATGGATGATTGGCCGGCCGCCCCTTTATATCGAATATACGGCGGACAGCCGCTGGGTTTGAGGCATCGGCCCCCAGTCCATAGACGGTCTCGGTGGGAAAGGCGACCACGCCACCTTCCCTGAGTTTCAGAACAGCGACTTCGATCTCATGGGTCATCGGTGTAATGAGTGGGTATGCAAACCAGCTGCTTTCTCAATGAATTCGATCTTGTAACCATCAGGGTCGGCAACAAAGGCGATGATGGTTGAGCCGTGCTTCATCGGCCCGGCTTCGCGCACCACATTACCGCCTTTTTGCCTCGCCAGGTCACAGGCCGTGGCGGCACTATCGACTTCAATGGCAATGTGGCCGAATCCTTCCCCCAGATCGTACTGGTCGGTATCCCAGTTATGAGTCAGTTCTATCACGCTGCCTGCTATTTCGTCCTGATAACCGACGAAAGCTAGTGTGAAGCGGCCTTCGGGATAATCCTGCCGCCGAAGCAGGCGCATGCCCAACACCCCGGTGTAAAAGGCGATGGAGCGATCAAGATGGCCTACGCGCAACATGGTGTGGAGTATTCTCATGGTAAATCAATGGAGTGAAACGGGAGGATTGAACTGTTGGAAGGTTCGGCAGCAAGGCTTCCGGTGCCGTCTAGGGATCTATTGATGTCTGGACGATACTGTCAACGTGGTGTTCTGTCAGAAAACTGCGGACTTTATCGACGTCAGGCAGCGTCCTGTAGGGTCCAAGTATGACCCTAAACCAGGTGGCATACTCCATCTTGATCAGTTCAAGTCTGGGCCTGGTTTTGGTGAGGCGCTGCAGTTCATCCCTTAAAGACTCCGCTTCTGCTTGTTCAGTGAATGCCCCGGTCTGGAGCAAGTAGGACCCTGAACGAGCAGTTTTGCCCAAGCGGATTTCATTCAACTCTGCCTTGATATCGGCGTCGCTGATGCGTTGCTCACTGTCCGGTAACAATTGAAAGAAGCCGATGCGAGGCTTGGGTGGCGCAGTGGGCGCGTCTGCCATTTTTTGAGGGGTTGCGGAACTGCTTCCGGCGGGTGTCTTTTGGTGACCAACACCGACGATCAAGGCAACGCTGATCACCGTCACGCCGATGCAGGCTAGGAACCAGCGGTTCAGGGCTTTCTTTTTGCGTGTGCGAAAAGCCGGAACGCGATGCTTGAGATCCTTGGCCATGACCTTACATAGATTCCGGTGCAGATACATCCAACAGCGCCAGGCCATTGGCGATGACCTGACGGACGGCCGCGATCAAATTCAGTCGGGCATCCCGCAGCGCAACGTCTTCGACCAGAAACTGATGGGCGTTGTAGTAAGTATGCAGCTCACAGGCCAGCTCACGCAGGTAGTGAATCAGATGATGCGGTTCATGCTGCAAGGCGGACTGCTCAATAACCTCGGGATAACGCGAAAGACGGGTAATCAGCGCCGTCTCATGGGGCTCCACCAGTAGTTCCAGTTGAGCCATGCCGCTGGCCAGATCCCGTGGCAGTGCTTTTTCATCCAATTGCCGGAATACACTGCAGACGCGGGCGTGGGCGTACTGAACGTAATACACCGGATTTTCATTGGTGCGCGAGGTGGCCAGCTTGAGATCGAAATCCATATGCTGATCGGATTTTCGCATGACGTAGAAGAATCGTGCGGCATCCCTGCCGACCTCGTTACGCAATTGCCGCAGAGTCACGAATTCGCCGGAGCGCGTTGACATCTGTACTTTCTCTTCACCGCGATAAAGCACGGCGAACTGCACCAGTAGGACTTCGAGCTTATCGCGGTCGCCGCCGAGTGCACCGATGGCAGCTTTGACCCTGGGTATGTAGCCATGATGGTCAGCACCCCAAATGTTGATAATGCGGTCATAGCCGCGCTCCAGTTTGTGCATGTGGTAAGCGATGTCGGAGGCGAAATAGGTCATCTGTCCGTTTTCGCGCACGACGACCCTATCTTTCTCATCCCCCAGCTGGCTGGAAGCAAACCAGATGGCACCCTCTTTCTCATACAGATAGCCCGCCGCTTTCAATGTGGCCAACGCCCGTTCTACCGCGCCCGACCGGGTGAGCCCGCGTTCGGAAAACCAGTCCTCGTAGCGTACGCCGAATTCCTCAAGATCCTGCCGGATATCGGCCAGTATGCTGTTGAGTCCGCTATCAAATACCGCGTCATAGCCCGCGGCGCCCAGCAGGGTCTTGGCGCGGGTGACTACGGCATCAATGTAAATCTCCTTGTCGCCGCCTTCTGGTTCATCCAGCGGCAGGTCTTTGAAAACCTCGGTTGCCGTGTGGCGAAGCTTTTCGCCGTGGACTTTATGCAGTTCAAACGCCACTGCGCGGACATAATCGCCACGGTAGCCGTTGCTGGGGAAAATCAGTGATTCGCCGCATTCTTCCAGATAGCGGAGCCACACGCTGGCAGCAAGGATATCCATTTGCCGGCCAGCATCGTTCACATAATATTCACGGTGGACGTCGAAACCGACAGCCGCCAGCAGGTTGGCTACAACCGCGCCAAAAGCGGCGCCCCGGCCATGACCGACATGCAAGGGGCCAGTGGGATTGGCGGAGACAAACTCGACCTGAACCTTTTGGCCTGCGCCTATTTGATGACGGCCAAAGGCCGGACCCGCTTCATGAATGGCCTTGATCACGCCAAACTGGGCTTTGGGATCGATGAAAACGTTGATGAAGCCTGGGCCTGCAATCTCGATCTTGAGAATGGCGGGGTCGTGAGGCAGTGCGGCGATGATCTTCTCTGCCAGTTGCCGCGGATTGCTGCGGGCCGGTTTGGCCAGCGCCATGGCAAGGTTGGTGGCGAAGTCGCCATGCTGTGCGTCGCGGGCGCGCTCCACCGTAGTGACGGGATCACTATCATGCGGCAGTGTTCCGTCGGTTTTCAGAATGGCAACAGCTTCCTGCAGCAAGCGTTCGAGGCGTTTTTTCATGGGGAGGGGTGTAATGAGCGGATTTGAAGGTGGGTATTATCCTAAAAAGCGCGTCAATTGTGGCAGTGCAGGGCTGGTTCAGGCGGGATATTAACGCGTTTCCCGGGCACGTCTGCGTAATTCGGCGGCTTTCTTGTCGTTGAGGCGGTCGAGTTTCTTTCTTAGCCAGGAGAGGTCTTCCCTTAACGCCTCGTTATCGGGTAAGTCAATGGCCAACCGCTCAATGATACTGCGAGCGCCCTGATAGCGGTTCAGGGCACCATCGATATCCTTTGCCGTTTCCTGCAGCATCCCCAGTTTTATCATGACCACCGCAATGTCGCGGCGCCTGAGTCCGCTGAACGCGGGTCGATTGTCCGGGTGGTCGGCAATCGACAAGCAGGCCAGGAAGTGGTTCTGGGCTTCATTGGGGTCATCAAGACCCGAGAGAGTTTCGCCCAGGTTGTCGTGACAGACAGCGATATCGCGCTGTAAATCATGTTCGTCGGGCGCCAGTCGGGCAGTGTTTTCGGCAATCGACAGTGCCATACGGTAGCGATTCAGTGCGCCCGACAAATCATCCTGGATCCTTAGTAGGTCGCCCGTCATGTTGTGCACGGCGGCCAGCGCCTTGCCAAAGCGAATCTCCCGAGGCTGGCGGTCGGTCAGTGTTTCGAGGATAGGCTGGGCCAGCGCCAGTGCCGACATGGCGGCTCTGGCATTGCCAAGACGACTGTAGATTCCGGCCAGCCGCTCGTAACTCCCGGCCAGATCAAACTGCAGGTTGGTGTCGTTAGCGGTTTCCTGCGCCAGTTTGGCCGTGATGGCATGGGCGGCGCGATAACTTTGCAGGGCAGCCTCGTAATCCTGCTGGGTGATCAGTATTTTTCCTATTTTGCCGTGATGTCGCAGCAGGTCTTGCAGCAGTTCACTGCCGGCCGGATCCTGCTTCGCCATGAAAGAGCGAACACCAAGGCTTTTACGAAAATGGTCAAGGGCAGAAGAAAGTTCGCCCTGATCGAACAGCAGGTCACCGAGCTGCTCCTGAATGCGGGCGAAATCCCTTTGCCTTGATCCGTTGTGGGGTTCGAGCGCCATCGCACGGACCAGATAGGCATTGGTGGCGCGATAGAGCTGG
The DNA here is from genome assembly GCA_044378425.1 of Methylococcaceae bacterium. Taxonomy (GTDB): domain Bacteria; phylum Pseudomonadota; class Gammaproteobacteria; order Methylococcales; family Methylococcaceae; genus UBA6136. The sequence goes on along the minus strand of JBILXN010000001.1, from coordinate 25,443 downwards.
ATCGCCCGCTTGCGCGCCCCATGTCGCAGATCCATGTCCGCCAGATGCAGGGCAAGACGGATGCGTCCGGTAATTTCCGCGGTAGAGTCCTCGGCATCTATGGGGCGGTTGCGGATATCGCCAAGCAGCCTGTGGCCATGGGGGGCCAGTGCTGCCAGCTGCCGCCAATCGCCACTGGCGAGGCAGGATTCGGCAACGACATAAAGTGCCTGCAGGGCGGCTTCACGAAAGTTGGCTTGTCGGCCAGGTGCCGGGATTAATGTGTCTGCTACCGCAATAGCGACCGGGTAGAGCGAGAGTGACTGGTCGTTCAGTTCGGCCAGTCCCAGGTTTTCCAGCATTCTGGCACCGGCTTCGACATAGTGCGGGCCAGTCTCGATCGTCATGGCCTCGTCTTCGGGGGCATTGATACGGATGCTGAATCGGTCGTCCCCGTGATCCGCGCTATTCAGCCCTGCGAGGATGAAGCACTCCACGATGAAGTCAGCAGGCAGGGGATAATCTGTCAGTTCACCCGCGAGCAGCAAAATGTTACGGGCGGGTTCATGAAGGGCGAGGATGCCATCGGCCAGTGCTGTTGCCGCGGTGGGGGCGTGACCTTCGGGAAATGCCCCTGGGTGGCGAGACACCAGATCGGCGGATAGGCGGTTTTTCTTTTCAAAATGGTGAAGCAGATGACCGTAGTGCGATCGGCGACCACGTCGTTGTGATGCGGTGATGCCACCGGCAATGGTGACAAAGCGGGCATGTCGTCCCAGCGCATCCACCAACCAGTGAGCCGCATCGCGCTCGTCGGGGCGGGTGACCTGCTGGCCGCGGGTGAGCAAGGTGAAACCGGCATCATCGTCGAGGCTTGGCAGGTGAATGGGCTCTGCCCGGTGGTCGTAGCGCTGGCTGCGGCTGATGAGGAGGGTACTGCCCCAGAATCCCGAACGGTCAGGAGCAAACCACTGCTGGAGGGCCGGGCCATTAATACCCTCGGGAATATCGTCGACAATCCAAAGAAAGGGCCTGGCGTCACGGGTTAGCGCAGATTCGAGGCTCGCCGTTACGGTGGCAAGCCCGGTGCTATCGTCAAGGGCGGATTCCGGTGTCAGTTCTCGCAGCAATGCCAGCAACTGAGGTTTCAGTGCCGGATTTTCAGCCAGCTCCCTTATGCTGGCGGCAGGCAGTGCATCACGAGCCGACAGTCGGAAGACACCGCCTGAGTACGCAGCACCGAAACGAAAGGCGTATTCGCGTGCCAAGGTGGATTTTCCTTGCCCGGCACCGGCCGAGATGACCACCCTGCGAGGCGTGCACCGGTCAGCCGGTCCCGGCTCTGTGCGGGGGGATAATGCAGTATGAATATCCCAGAGTTCCCGTTCACGGCCGGCAAAATGCGGAGAGGGTCGGCTGGCCATGTCATAGGCTTCACGCCAGCCGCCCACGACTGCCGGGTAAAGACCGCCCAGTGTGCCGCTGAACTGTTCACAGTGCCGGCCTATTTTTTCTGCAAGAGCGGTCGCATCGGGGGCACCCTCAAGACCTGGTGCTGCAGCCAGTACATGCTCCCGCAGGGCCAGTGGGTAAATGTGCTTCAAGCCGGGTTCGGCGTTAATGATGACAATCCGGCCGGGTTGGGTCGGTCTGGGCTGGTGACAGGCGATCCAGGCCAGAGCCAGATGAGTCTGACCATTGCGGGATCTGAAGAAAGCATCCGAACCCCAGATCAGCACTACTTTGGCGGTTGCCATGCGCGGCTGCAGTTCGGTCCCGTACTGGGTTTCAACTGCACAACATGACAAGCCTCTGGCCGCCAGTGCGGAGGAGAGCCGCTTCACCTCGGCCTGAGAGCTGTGGTCGTGGCTGATGAATAAGTCGAGGGGGCCGGACAAATCCGTTGTTCCTGCTGAGAGGGCTGGCTGAAGGTGGCTCTATTGTATCCCGAATGGGTGGCCGGCGATTCCCATCTCTCGGATAAGCCTGATTTACCGGATCCATAGTGCCTGCTTGGTTGATGCCACAGGTTCCTGTGGGGGTAACGAAGCGGCAAAAATCGATTCAGTTATGTACTATGGGTTCACAGCCATCACCTCTGAGCCTGCTAACCGATGACCGTTTCCCCTCACTGGCAACTTGAACAGAGCGCCCCCGGATCTATATCCCTGGTTCTGCGAGGTGACTGGACGGTGTCAGAGCGTGTGACCACGGATGCGCAGGAGGTGCTGGAGGCGCTGGCACACTATCCCGAGGCTGCGCTGGTCACCCTGGATGGCAGGGCCTTGGGTGAGTGGGACAGTGTCCTGATGACATTCCTGCTTGATCTCATGAAGGCACAGGCCGTTAGCCTAAGCCCCGACCGGTCAAAGTTGCCGGAGGGCGTTATCAAGTTGATTGATCTTGCCACCGCCGTGCCAGAGCGCGAGGGTGCTCGACGGGATGCGAACCGTGCTCAGTGGCTTCAGACGATTGGCGAATCTACGCGCATGTTATGGCTGGATGGTCTGGCTCTGACCCGTTTTGTCGGGGAGGCCGTACTGGCGTTTGCCGCGCTGGCCGGAGCCCGTGCACGGTTTCGGCCGATTGATCTCTGGTTGCAGATTCAGGAATGTGGCCCGGCGGCTGTGCCCATCGTAACGCTGATCAGTTTGCTGGTCGGTCTGATACTGGCCTTTGTGGGCGCCGTGCAGCTGGCCCTGTTCGGCGCCCAGTTGTACATTGCCGATCTGGTTGCTTTGGGCATGACCCGTGAAATGGGTGCGCTGATGACAGCCATCATTATGTCGGGGCGCTCGGGCGCTGCTTTTGCCGCACAAATAGGCACCATGAACGTGAATCTTGAACTATCGGCATTGCGGGTAATGGGCTTTGGCCCGGTAGAGTTTTTGGTTCTGCCGCGCATGTTGGCACTGATTCTGGTCATGCCCTTGCTATGCCTCTACGCCGACCTGCTGGGCATCATAGGGGGAGGGATGGTTAGCGTGGCGTTTTTTGATACGCCGCTCACCCAATATCTGCACCGCACAGCCGAGGCGGTAAAACTGAGCGATTTCTTTGTGGGTCTTTTCAAATGTGGTGTGTTTGGTGTGCTAATAGCGCTAGCGGGGTGTTTGCGTGGCATGCAGTGCGGGCGCAGTGCTTCTGCAGTCGGTGATGCTGCTACTTCGGCAGTGGTGACAGGGATCGTATTCATCGTCATCGCCGACTCGATCATCACGCTGATCTGTAATCGGCTGAATATCTGACTTTACCCATGATCGAACCTGTTATTAGCGTCAGGAATCTGACCATGGCCTATGGGGATTTTGTTATTCAACAAAATCTCAGTTTTACGGTGAATCGCGGCGATATTTTTATCGTGATGGGCGGCAGTGGTTGCGGCAAGAGCACGTTGCTGATGCACCTGATTGGTCTGCAGTCACCGGCGCGGGGTGATGTATTTTATGGTCAGCAGAATTTCTGGCAGGCGAGTCCGGCGGAGCGCGAAAAAATCATGCGCCGGATTGGTGTGCTGTTCCAGAGCGGAGCGTTGTTAAGCTCAATGACCCTGGCGGAAAATATCGCCTTGCCTCTGGCTGAATTTACCACGCTGTCCTCACGCCAGATCAGCAAAATCGCCTCCTACAAGCTGGCGCTGGTCGGGCTTGCGGGATTCGAGGATTATTACCCCGCCGAGATCAGCGGCGGGATGCAGAAACGGGCGGGCCTGGCTCGCGCGATGGCGATGGATCCTGAGATCCTCTATTTTGATGAGCCTTCGGCCGGCCTTGATCCGATCAGCGCTAAACTGCTCGATGATCTGATTCAGAGTCTTCGTGACAGCCTCGGTGCGACCATTATCGTGGTGACCCATGAATTGCCCAGCATCTTTGCGATTGGCACCAACTCGATTTTTCTTGATCCCGAGAGTCGAACCGCGATCGCCGGTGGTCCGCCCAAGCAACTGTTGGCTGAGTCGAGGGATCCGAAAGTGATCCGGTTTTTGACCCGGGATTCCCTGAGTGGTAAAGCCCAAGGAGCCTGTCCATGAGCAAACCTGTGAATCCCATGGCCATCGGCAGCTTTGTCGTCGGCGGAATCGCCCTCCTGATAACGGCCTTGCTGGTGTTTGGCGGCGGCCAGTTTTTCAAACCCAGGATTCACTGGGTGGTGTATTTCAATACGTCGCTGAACGGCCTCAATGTCGGGGCGCCGGTCAAGGTGCAAGGCGTTCAGGTCGGTATCGTCAAGGAAATTAAGCTGCAGTTTGATGGTAAAAGCCAGCGCCTGTGGAAGCCGGTCGTGCTGGAAATCGAGCCTTGGCGACTGGCTAAACTGGACGGTGAGCCCGTCACTATCCCCATGAGCACTGGCCGCCATGAGGAGGTCAGGAGGCTGATTGAGACGGGCCTCAAGGCGAGGCTTGAAGTGCAGAGCATCCTGACCGGATTGCTCTATGTTGATCTTGATTTTCGCCCCGACCAACAGCAACGACTGACGGGTCTTAACTTTGAAGGTCTGCCTGAAGTGCCATCGGTACCGCCCACCGTGGACGAAGTCATGAGCACCATGGAAGATGTGATGAAGAAGATCCGTAACATGCCTCTGGACGCGATGGTCAATGATATTGCGGCGACGCTGGCAGATATCCGGAGCTTGGTTGGATCTGATGAAACCCGTAAATCACAGGCAGCGTTGACCAGGGCCCTGGTGGACGCACAGGTGATCCTGGCCGAACTGGAAAAGCAGTTACCTGCACTGATGAAAACCATGGATCAGACCTCTCGCGATGTTGGCGTGACGGCGCGGGACACTTCGGGGCTGGTACGTGAACTGAAGGGCCAGACCGGGCCGGTCATGAAGGCGGCGGAGCAGACGCTGCTACAGGCGAGTGCTGCACTGGACTCGGCCAAAGGGGCGGCCAGTAACATTGCCGACGCTACCAGCAGTGATTCCGGCCTGCAGGATGCTGTGGTCGAGTTGCGCAACGCGGCTCAATCGATTCGGAATTTGACGGATTACCTGGAGCGCCATCCCGACGCGGTGCTGTTCGGCAAGCCCGATTAGGGGCTTATGTCTGCGTGATATTCTTGCCAGAAGTGGTCTGGAACCGCAGATCGTTCGGCTATATGTGCTAACCCTCGGAAACATGATGAGACTTTTTAATATGCTGCAATTCCCGGTCATGAGGCTGGGTTTGATGGGTCTGATGTTCCCGCTGCTATTGAGCGGTTGCTTCAGGGCCAGTAAGTCGGATCAGTTTTACATGCTGCAGGCACTTGATGCCTCCGGCCCGGTTGCACCTGCCGCTGATGGCCCCCTGGTCGGGCTTGGGCCAATCAAGGTGCCGGCCTACCTAGATCGGCCACAGATGGTGACCGCGCTGTCCGGGCAGGAATATCGGCTGGCAGATGAGCAGCGCTGGGCCGAGCGGCTTGATGTGAACATCGCACGGGTGTCGGCTCAGAACCTGTCGAGCCTGATTCCTACTGATCGTGTTCTGCTGCAGCCCTGGCCGCGGGAGCCCAAGCCGGATGTGCAGGTGGCCATTAACATTCGGGCGCTGCATGTTGACCCTTTGGGCCAGGTCGTGATGGACGCCGGTTGGAGTTTGCGTTACGGCAAGGATTTCGCTCAGAGCCTCAATCGCAGGTTCGCCTGCCGCCAGCCCGCATCGTCCAGCGATTATGCGCTGATGGTGGCGGTGGAGAGTCAATGTCTGTCGCGTCTGAATCGGGATATTGCTGCGGCGATCAGAGATTTGGTACGCCCTCGCTGAAGCCCTGCTGCCGGTCCGGACAATGGTGTTCACTGTGGCTCAGGCGGGTGGCATAGAGCGGCGTCATCGTAATGCTGCTTATTTTTGACCGCTGTTTTGGCGCTCCAAGTCGCCACCGTTGCCCTTCTTACGCGGTAACGGGGATGGCGCCCGCTGCGCACATGGTTTGCCATTAGCGGTTGTTGGGCTTTTTCTGCTTTCTGGTGTGCCGCCATCGCCGATCATGTGCGCAAAGATGCCGTGGCTAAACCCCGAGCTTCGCTCATGAACCGGAAAATCTGGCGGTACAGTTGATGACACTGGGTCTGCTGCTGGCCCGTTAGGTGCTGCGACTGGTTTGGGCAGAGTGGTACCATTCGTATACTGTCGGTAAACCCACGGTCAGCCTTTTGGTGGCGATGTGCTGCAGACACCTGCGGCGGGAGCCGACTTCCCATATCCTGTCAGGCCATTGATTTCAAAACCATGAAAATAGCCGAACGCGCTCTGGAATTACTGTCCTCGATTAAACCGGATTTTTCGTGCTCACCGGGGTCCCCGTTGCCGCATGGCGTTCATCTGCAGGGAGATGGCGTCAATTTTGCGATTTTCAGTCGCCATGCCACCCGCGTCTGGCTGTTGCTGTTCAAGGACATTGCCGCGACTGCGCCCAGCCAGACTATTGAGCTTGACCCGGATCGCAATAAAACCGGTGATATGTGGCATATCCGGGTTCATGGTGCCGGACGGGGTTTAGCTTACGCCTTTCGGGTCGATGGTCCTCACGCGCCTGAACGGGGTCACCGCTTTGATGCGACCAAGGTGCTGATAGACCCCTACGCGACAGCGGTGACCAGCCCTGACCGGCTGGATTTCGGCCAACTCTGTGCGGCGGGCGGCAAGGTCGGCAGCGGTCAGGCCCTGGTCAAGTGCCTTGTGACCGAAAATGGCTTCGATTGGGAAGACGACCGCCCGCTCTACCATCGTTGGTCTGACCTTGTGATCTATGAAACCCATGTTCGGGGGCTGACCATACACCCCTCGGCCAATGCCAAATCACCGGGCACTTTTCTTGGGGTGATCGACAAAATTCCCTATCTCAAGGAGTTAGGGATAAACGCTATTGAGTTCATGCCCCTACAGGAATTCAATCCCAGCGAAGTGACGATGCGGAATCCCGCAACCGGCGAACGCTTAAGTAATTACTGGGGTTACAACACCATCGCGTTTTTCGCGCCGTATGAAGGTTACGGTACCCGCCTCTATCCCGGTTGTCAGGTCGATGAATTCAAGACCATGGTCAAGGCCTTGCACAAGGCTGGGATCGAGGTACTGCTGGACGTCGTGTTCAATCACACGGCGGAAGGCGACGAAACCGGGCCGACGCTGAATTTTCGTGGTCTTGATAACAGCATCTTCTACATCCTTGAAGAGGACCGCAAACGCTACAAAAATTACTCGGGCTGTGGCAATACCATGAATTGCAACCATCCGGTGGTTCGCAACTACATCCTTGACTGCCTGCGCTACTGGGTGGTGGAGATGCATGTGGATGGTTTCCGCTTTGATCTTGCGTCCATACTCGGGCGGGACTGCAACGGTAATCTGGTGGCTAACCCGCCCTTGCTGGAACAGATCGCCGAAGATCCAATCCTGCGGGGCGTCAAGTTGATTGCTGAAGCCTGGGATGCTGGCGGTGCTTATCTGGTCGGGCGTTTCCCCGGGGAACGCTGGTCGGAGTGGAATGGCCTCTACCGCGATGATATCCGTCGCTACTGGCGCGGAGATGCTGGAATGGCGGGCGCTTTTGCCAGCCGGCTTTGTGGCAGTGCCGATATTTATCAGCATAGTGGCAAGGCGCCCGTGCACAGCATCAATTTTGTCACCTGTCACGACGGCTTCACACTGAACGATCTCGTCAGCTACGAGCGCAAGCATAATCTGTCAAATGGGGAGAACAACCGCGACGGTTGCGGTGAAAGCTTCAGCGCCAATTATGGCTGTGAGGGTGCCACGGATGATCCTGCCATCAGGCAGTTGCGCTTACGGCAGATGAAGAACTTTATGGCGACGTTATTCCTGTCGCGCGGTGTACCGATGATGCTGGGCGGGGACGAGTTTTGCCGGACCCAGCACGGCAATAATAATGCCTACTGCCAGGACAATGAGTTGTCCTGGTTTGATTGGGGGCAGGCGGATAAGAATCAGGAGTTCTTCACCTTCGTTAAGGGCCTGATCGCCTTGCGTCGACGCTATCCTGTGCTCTCTAGCGAGCGATTCTACCGGCCGGAGGAAATTAGCTGGTTCAATGCGGGGGGAGGACGGCCGGATTGGCATAGTGACAGCGCGATAGGCTGTCATATTCATGCCGACGATAGCATCCAGTCGCTGTGTCTTATCGCTAATCCTATGGGTCAGGCCATCAGTTTTGTTTTGCCGGCGCTTGCCAAAAATCAGGTCTGGGTCAGGGTCATGGATACTGGGGCAGCAGCGCCGATGGATCTCTGTTTGCCGGGGCAGGGTGTCAGGGTGTCGCGTGAAAGCGCTTTAAGAGTCCGTGACCACAGCCTGGTGATGTTGGTGGCCGACTATTCTTGAAACAGCCCATTGCCATCCGGGTCATGATGGACCCGGACCGCTATTCCTGACGTTTTTGAATGTCAGCGTCGATTAAGGCGACACTGACTGGGTTGCAGAGTAGTGGTTGCCAAGATTGTCCTTTATCTCAACCTTCAGTTCCCCCGCGTTGTCCGGTACGAAATAAAATCGGAAGTTTGGATCCGCGCTAATGGCAATGTCGGTTTTGGCGTTCATGATCGCCTTACCGTTAAAGCTGACTTTCACCTCGTCAACATAGTGGGCTGGCTTGACCATGCGGCTGATCTGATCCATCTGCATGCCGGTTATATTAGGGTGACTGATAAGCAACTGCACCGGGTTGGGTTGCCGTGGCGTTACCTTGTCGCCATCAAGCCTGAACTTCATTTTGCCGAGTCTCGCCATGGCAGCCTCCAGATCGGTACCGATTGGGGCGGAGCAGCCGCCGCTAGCCTTGACGAAAGCTTTGGCCATATGAAGTTTGCCGTCATTGGTCTCCGCTATGGCACGCACATGGGTGTAGGCGTTGAATCGCATGCGGGTCGCAATGTCCGCCTTGCCACTGTCTGGGGTGAAGTCGAAGGCAGCGGAGAACGGCACCGGGTTGTTATCGATCACAACGGTGATGGTTTTGATGAAGTGACCTGCTGTCTGGGGAATCTTGCTGGTGACCTGAATCGGGACCAGTCCGGGGTCTTCCGCCCGATAGGGGGCTGTGATCTCCACGAGGGTATCCTCGGCGATGGGGCGATCGGCAAAAAACTTCTGTTTTAGGACAGTGTTCCAGGCAGTTTCATCTTCGCCCTCAGCATAGACTGGGCCAAATGCCAGGCTCAGACCTGATAGGGCGGCGAACAGTACGAGACAGGGTGCTTTTATTTTCATGGGTAAGGTTCTCCTGTGGCGGTCAGTCATTTTCCCATTCCAGTTCGGCAAATGCCGTGGAAATGTTGCGTTTGTGGAATTGATCGAACAGTTGCCATTCGTTGCGAGCAGAAGTGCCGATCTCACTCATGGCGTGCTCCATGGTCTTGCCGGCTTTGATGGCGCTGCGTATCTCGGTCTGCAGCATTTGCAGGTAGCGTTCTTCGCCGATCAACGATAGGGGCCAGGCTGCCCGAACGGGGCCGTGACCTGGCACGACCCGTTGGGCTGGCTGGCTTCTAAGCTTTTCTATTTCCTTTAGCCAGCCCGTAAGGCTGCCGTCCACTACTGGAATATGGCCCATGAACAGCAGGTCGGCTAGCCAGAGCGTACCTGTTTTGGCGTCAAAAACACTGAGGTCATTGTCGGTGTGAGCGGTTGGGTGGGCCGTTAGTACGAGCGTGCGACCACCGAGATCCAGTTGTTCAACACCTGTTACCGGGTGATCCGGCGGGATGAAATGATCGTCCGTGAGAGTCAGACCGAGTTCCCGATGGGCCAGCGTGCTGTAAAAAGAGGCCCGCAGCGCCATGGCCTGTGCCAGTTTATGATGGCCGATAAAACTGACGCCGCTCTGCTTGAACGCCAGGTTGCCATAGATGTGGTCAGGGTGAACGTGCGTGTTGATCACATAGCAGATGGGGGTCCGGGTGATTGCCTGCACAGCCTTTTTAAGCGCCAACCCCTGCTCGGGGCTGCCTCCGCTGTCGATCACGGCTACGCAGCGATCGCCTGCGATAAAGCCGATATTGGCTATTTCTCCATGATTTTGGGTGTCCGGCCACTCATGCTTGCCTTGGTGAACGTAAACCCCACTGGCTATTTCTGCCAGTGCAAGTTCCTCGCCGGTCGCCGCTGAGGCTATCGCCGAGAATAGAAGCAAAATGTAGCGTAATCGAAGGTCTCGCTTTTGTGCCTGCATGGACGGTCCTCACCGGAAGATCAGGTTGAAGATTTTGGGGGCAGTGGATATCCGATGCTATGGATGATGCAATCCCCTACCAAGTGTTTAGCATGTCACAGCCGTTTTTACACGGGTGACTGAAGCAACGGTCCACTAATTCTAGTGTGACTTCAGCATCCAGGCCCGCTGGATCCGAGCGGTGAATCGATGGATCGCCCGCAGTTCAGGCTGGGCAATCCAGCCGTTTTGCAAAGTGGATCTCACCTTAACATCAGGCTCGACACGAATCTCACGGACTTTCCGAGGATCATTAAGACCGAGAGCGGCGGTGAAAACCGAGGTGGCCACCCTATCCGAAATCTTCTCAATGCTGGCTGAAACGGTCCACCTGGTTATGCTGTTTCCCGCTCAGAGCGGAAGAGAACCGAATGATGCTCAGCCTTGTTGGGACGGTCGCTGAGGGGCAGCGGATTAAAGTCGCTTTGCGGCGTGGTCGATATTCATTATTTATTATATAAATCAATAATCTGTATGATTGTGCCCCTCCTGGGTCCGGCCCGGCATCAAGGGCTTTTCACTTGAGACGCGAGAGAACCTCCCAAAGGTTTGACAGTCCAACACCAGCGAGACCTTATAGCCCCGACAGGCAACAAGCCCTCTCGCAAGTCAAGCCTTAGCAGTTGTTTCCATACTGTAAATGTATCGTTGACTTTTAAAGTGAAATCCTTCAATTTACGCACGCAGACGAGTGGGCCCAAGGTCTTGGTGCATAGTTATGATGCTCCTGTCCGGTGGACCCAGACCTTCGTCCAAGGATTTTAGGGTACCTTGTCAGTAACAAATCAAAGTTGTCTGTAGCAACAGATTTCGAGGAGGAAAGAAAATGAATAACCCCGTCAAAAAATGGCTGCTCGCGACCGCTGTAGCGACTGCGATCGCTGCCCCCGGGATGAGTTTCGCCAATGCCGAGGTCGAGAAACTGACCCATGACCCAGCAAGCTGGGCAACTTGGGGTGGCGACTACTATGGTAGCCGATTCAGCACCCTGACCCAGATCAACAAGGACAACGCCAAAACCCTCCAGCCCATGTGGACCTTCTCAACAGGTGCTCTGCGTGGTCATGAAGGTGGTCCTCTGGTTGTCAATGGACTGATCTACATCCATACCGGTTTCCCGCACAAGATCTATGCGCTTGATCAGGACACCCATAGCGTGGTGTGGGAATACGACTACTCTCCTGATAAAGGCACCGACCCGACACAGGTTATCGGTGTAATGTGCTGTGACGTCGTCAACCGTGGTCTCGGCTATGGTGACGGTAAGGTCTTCATCGCACAGGGTGATGCAACATTGGTTGCCTTGGATTCGAAGACCGGCAAGATGGTATGGAAGGTGAAGAATGGTGACCCGAAGGCGGGTATGACCAACACCAGTGCTCCGGTTGTTGTGAAGGATAAGGTTCTGATCGGTATCTCCGGTGGAGAATTTGGCGTACGCGGCTTCATGGCGGCCTACAACATCAAGGATGGCAGTTTGGCCTGGAAGGGTTACAGTACCGGTCCTGATGCCGAAATGCTGATCGATCCCGACAAGACCACGACCTGGACCGACGGCAAAATGGCACCGGTCGGCAAGGATTCTTCCTTGAAGTCATGGCAGGGTGACCAATGGAAGATCGGTGGCGGTACTACTTGGGGCTGGGTCAGCTATGATGCGGCCACAAACCTCATCTTTTACGGATCAGGTAATCCCTCTACCTGGAACCCGGTTCAGCGTCCTGGCGATAACAAGTGGTCAATGACCGTCTGGGCACGCGACGCTGATACTGGTGCTGCCAAGTGGGTCTATCAGATGACTCCGCACGATGAATGGGATTACGACGGGATCAACGAAATGACCCTGATCGACCTGCCCATGAAGGACAAGGAAGGCAAAGAGCACACCAAACTGTTGACCCACTTCGACCGCAACGGGTTCGGTTATACCTTGGATCGTAATACCGGTGAACTGCTCGTTGCCGAGAAGTTCGACAAAATGGTGAACTGGGCAAGCCATGTTGACGCCAAGACAGGTCGTCCTCAGGTAGTGAGCCAGTACTCTACACAGGCCGGTGGCGAAGATCACAACCAGAAGGGCATCTGTCCTTCGGCGATGGGTGCTAAGAACGAACCCCCCGTTACCTTCTCTCCCAAGACCAAGTTGATCTACATCCCTGGCAACCATACTTGTATGGATTATGAGCCGTTCCAGGTTGAATACACTGCAGGTCAGCCTTATGTAGGAGCTACCCTGAACATCTATCCGGCCAAGACTAATGTCAAGACCGGGGAGAAGGAAGAAAAGCAGCATATGGGGTCCTTCACTGCATGGGATCCGACCACCGGAAAAATCGCATGGCAGATTGATGAGCCGTTCTCCCTATGGAGTGGCATGGTTTCTACCGCTAGCGACATCGTTATATACGGCACCCTTGAGGGTTACCTCAAAGTTCGTGATGCCAACACGGGTGAAGAACTGTACAAGTTCAAAACGCCATCCGGAATCATCGGTAACGTTAGTACCTGGACTCACAATGGCAAGCAGTACATCGGCGTACTGTCTGGTATTGGTGGCTGGGCTGGTGTAGGTATGGCGGCGGGTCTTGAGGGTGATAGCGAAGGCCTTGGCGCTGTAGGTGCCTACAAGAGCCTTGGGGCTCACACCAAGCTGGGCGGCGTGTTCACTGTATTCGCTCTGCCTAAGTAAGACGCGGTGAGGGAGGGTCCTCCGGGACCCTCGTAAACCCGAGCCCTGGTTGATTCGTCAACCGGGGTTTTGTTTTTATGGGGCCTGATGATTTGTAAAAAGGCAATTGTCAGAGCATGAATTTTGATGGATTTGCGGGTCAAACAGTCGATTCAGAACTTTACGCAGGAGATTGATTAATGTGGCATATAACCAGAGGGCGTGTGGTAGGTGGTCTGTTATCACTGATGCTGTCGGCAACGGTAAGTCAGGCGGATCAGTCGGTGTTCAAGGTTTGTGCAGACCCCAATAACCCGCCGCTTTCCACTCGCAAAAACGACGGTCTTGAAAACAAAATTGCAGAACTGTTTGCGGCCGATTTGGGGCAGCAACTCGAGTACACCTGGTTTCCACAGAGGCTCGGCTTTATTCGCAACACTCTAAAAGCAAAGCGAGTGGATGGCGAAGGGTATCAATGTGATGTGGTTATGGGGGTACCCACCGGGTTTGAACTAGCGGCCACCACATCCCCTTATTACCGATCGGTCTATGCGCTGGTTTACAAACGTGGCCATGGCCTTGATTCAGTAAAAACGCCTGAAGATATCGATAAACTGTCTAATGAAAAGAAGTCGGTTTTGCGAATTGCCATGTTCGATGGTGCGCCCGGTACAACCTGGTTGCTTAATCACGGTTTAATAGGTCAGGGCATTCCCTATCAGACCATGACGGGTGACGTCAGTGAGAATGCCGCACAGGTTTTGGCTCGTGATTTTGCTGCAGACAAGATTGACATGGTCATTATCTGGGGTCCGATGGCTGGATACATCGCATCCCAAGATCCCGCACAGTATGAAGTGATTCCGATGAATACCGAAAAAGGTTTGAAGTTCGACTTCCCCATATCCATGGGGGTTAGAATTCCCGACAAACAGCGAAAGCAGCAGTTGGATGAACTGATCGTCAAGAATGCTGAGAAGATACAGGCATTAGTCCAGTCCTATCGAATCCCGATGGTGGATAAGGACGGTAAAACCATTGCTGCAAAGTAGCCTACCGGAATCACGGGTTACGTGTCGTCCGGGAGTGATATCACGATATTGATCGAAAATGCCAATGAATCAGTGCCCTGACAGGTCGCGTGTTTGTTAGGGCGACCTATCCTATTGATGTGCTGCCCTAATGTTTAGCTTTCCCGCCGCATGTGCGGGAACAGTATGACGTCACGGATTGATGCTGAATCAGTGAAAAACATGACCAGTCGGTCAATGCCTATACCTTCGCCAGCCGTGGGAGCCATGCCATATTCCAGCGCCCGAATGTAGTCTGCATCGAAGTGCATGGCCTCCTCATCACCGGCATCCTTATCCTCCACCTGTTTGCGGAAGCGTTCGGCCTGATCTTCAGGGTCGTTCAATTCCGAGAATCCATTAGCCAATTCGCGACCACCTACGAAGAATTCAAATCGGTCGGTGATGAACGGGTCGGCATCATTAGGTCGTGCCAAGGGGGATACTTCGGCCGGATAGGCCGTTATGAAGGTCGGTTCGAAGAGTTTGTCTTCAACGGTCTTTTCGAATATCTCAGTCTGGATCTTGCCCAATCCATCACTGCCACTCACTTTGATACCGAGGCCGCGCGCCACTGCGGTGGCCTTGGCCATATCCGCCAGTTGTTCTGGTTCAATATCCGGGTTGTAGTGCAAAATGGACTCGATAACCGTCATGCGGCGGAAGGGTTTGCCAAGATCGTAGGTCACTCCCTGATAGGTGATCTCGCTGCCGCCTAGCAGGTGTTCCGCCATACTCCGCAAGAGTGTCTCCGTCAGATCCATCAGGTCGCGATAATCTGCATAGGCCTGATAGAACTCAATCATGGTGAATTCGGGATTGTGTTTGGTCGATAAGCCTTCGTTACGAAAGCTCCGATTGATCTCGAATACCTTTTCAAACCCCCCGACCACTAGACGTTTTAGATACAACTCTGGTGCGATACGGAGGTACAGATCCATATCCAGTGCGTTGTGATGGGTGATGAAGGGCTTTGCCCGTGCGCCGCCGGGTATCACCTGCATCATGGGGGTTTCGACTTCGAGAAAGCCGCGTTGGTCTAGAAAATTTCGGATATAGCGCACAATTGCGCTGCGCAGCAGGAAAACCCGGCGAGACTCTTCGTTCATGATGAGATCGACGTAGCGTTGCCGGTAAATGGTTTCGGCATCCGTCAGGCCGTGAAATTTTTCAGGCAATGGGCGCAAGGACTTGGTCAGCAGGCGCAGGTTGGCGGCACGAATCGAGAGTTCGCCAGTTTTGGTCAAGAATAACTGGCCCTCCACCGCCACGATATCGCCGAGATCCCAGGATTTGAATGCTTCATAAACACCCTGGGGTAGAGTGTCGCGTTGCAGGAAAATCTGAATACGCCCCGACATATCCTGTAGGTGGGCAAACGATGCCTTGCCCATGATGCGCTTGGTCATGAGTCGGCCGGCAAGTTTGACCGAGAGGGTCTGAGTATCCAGTTCCTCGGCGCTAAGCCCTCCGTGCTGGTCATGGATATCCTTCGCGAGTGAATCGCGGCGGAAATCATTAGGATAGGCCTGACCGTGTTGGCGCAGCGCTGAGAGTTTCTCGCGGCGTTGGGCGGTCAATTTGTTTTCGTCTTGCACATCACTCATCGTTTATAAACCGCTCTTCAAACTGGCTTCTATGAACATATCAATGTCGCCATCCAGCACCGGTTGCGGGTTGCTGGTTTCGACATTGGTGCGTAAATCCTTGATCCGGGACTGATCTAGGACATAGGAACGGATCTGGCTGCCCCAGCCAATGTCAGATTTGGAGTCCTCAAGCTTTTGCTTTTCGGCGTTGCGTTTTTGCATTTCCATTTCATAAAGCTTTGCGCGAAGCTGCTTCATGCAGGTGTCGCGGTTGGCATGTTGTGAACGCTGACTCTGACACTGAACGACAATGCCTGAGGGGAGGTGCGTGATACGTACGGCAGATTCGGTCCGGTTAACATGCTGCCCGCCAGCGCCACTGGCTCGATAGACATCAGTGCGGAGGTCTGCGGGGTTGATATCGATGTCAATGTTGTCATCCACTTCGGGTGACACGAAAACC
Organism: Methylococcaceae bacterium; assembly: GCA_044378425.1. Taxonomy (GTDB): domain Bacteria; phylum Pseudomonadota; class Gammaproteobacteria; order Methylococcales; family Methylococcaceae; genus UBA6136. The sequence goes on along the minus strand of JBILXN010000001.1, from coordinate 9,451 downwards.
GAGGAAAATGAGGTATGGCGACGGTTGCCTGAGTCGAAGGGGGACTTTCTCACAAGGCGGTGAACACCTGTTTCGGTTCGCAGCCAACCATAGGCATATTCACCTTCGAAACGGATGGTGGCACTTTTGATACCGGCGACATCGCCGGCCGATTCTTCGACCAGTTCGGTTTTGAAGCCGCGTCGCTCGCCCCAACGCAGGTACATGCGTTCCAGCATGGCCGCCCAGTCCTGAGCCTCGGTGCCGCCGGAGCCGGATTGTATATCAAGGAAAGCATTGTTCGGATCCATTTCGCCGGCAAACATGCGGCGAAATTCCAGGCCGGCAATGTCTGATTCATAGGCGGCAAGATCGCTCGCAATCGACTCTACGCTATCCTCATCGTCTTCTTCCACCGAGAGTGTGAGCAATTCCTCGGTGTCCTCGACGCCCTGCTTGATACGGGTCAGGTTATGAACGACGCCTTCCAGTTGGGTACGTTCCTTGCCAAGTGCCTGGGCCAATTCCGGTTTATCCCAGATTTTGGGGTCTTCGAGCTCCCGCAGAACTTCGGTTAGACGTTCCTGTTTTTCCTCGAAGTCAAAGATACCCCCTAAGAGCCTCTTCGCGGCTCCTGAGGTCTTTGATTTGAGCGTAGAGGGGATTAAGTTCGCGCATGGTGGATAAGCCGACGTAACGTTAAACGGGAAATGGTACTACAGATAGAGTGGATTTTGCCCTGAGCCGGTCATCAGCGTCGGGAGTCGGTACTGTCGCCGAGTGTCCTGCCGGTAGCAAGCAATAGGCTTGGGGGTACGGGGCCAACACAGGGAAAAGTTTTCAGGCCATGTCAGGGCTTTTCACGGATCTGTAGGCGCCCTTCAAACGTGCGTACGTCGTAGGTCTCGACGTTTTCATATGCGGGCGGCGACAGCACTGCTCCGGTCTTGAGGCAGAATTTTGCCCCGTGGCGGGGGCAGACGATGTTACAGCCCTCCAGTCGACCGCTGGCAATCTCGGCGCCATCATGGGTACAGGTATCGCGGATGGCGTAGTAGTCGCCTTCGACCCGGAATAGCGCTACCGGCTGGTCATCAATCTCCAGGGTGATGTATTCGCCGTCAGCCAGACTGCCGTCGCGGCCCGCGTCTATCCAGTTGTTCATATAGGACACTCTCCAGACTCAGTGTTACTCGGTGCTGATGGTCTCGCCCTCATTCTTGAGGGCCGCCTGCAACGAATGCCATGCAAGGGTGGCACATTTGACGCGGGCAGGGTAGGCGCGAACACCCGCTAGCACCGCCAGTTTGCCAATTTCATCCATGTTGAAGTCGTCGCCACTCTTACCGGTGGTGATGCGATGGAATAACTCGAACAGTTCTTCTGCAGACGCCTCAGTCTGGCCCTTGACAATTTCTGTCATGAGCGATGCCGAGGCGGTCGATATCGCGCAGCCCGATCCCTGAAAACTGACATCCTCAATCACGCCATCATTGACCTTGGCGTAGAGCGTGATGCGATCGCCACACAGGGGGTTGAAGCCTTCAATCGTGCGATTGGCGTCTTCCATCACCCGGAAGTTGCGGGGATTACGGTTATGGTCGAAAACCACTTCCTGATAAAGGTCTCTGATCTGATCCAGCATGGTAGGTACTCTCGTCGCCAGAGCGGGTGACGTAATGGTTAGGATATGGCCTTAGGGCCAGGTTTTCTTGGGTGCGCTCAAAGTTTAGCCGAACAGGGTAATAACCTGACGAATGCCATCCATTAGCATGTCGACTTCATCGTGGGTATTGTACAACCCGAAAGACGCCCGGGCGGTGGCCGGAACCTCGAAGAAATCCATCACCGGCATCGCGCAATGATGGCCGGCCCGGATGGCAATGCCGAGGTGATCCAGCAGGGTGCCAATGTCATGAGGATGGATGCGGTCAAGCGTGAAGGACAGAATGGCACCCTTATGGGGCGCGGTCCCGATGATTCTGAGTTCAGGGATGGTCAGTGCCTGCTCTGTGGCGTAACTCAGCAGATTGTGTTCGTGGGCAGCGATGGCTGGAAGGCCGATGGCATTGACATAATCCAGTGCAGTACCGAGCGCAATGGCGTCAGCAATGTTGGGCGTTCCGGCTTCGAACTTGTAAGGCAGTTCGTTGTACTCGGTCTTTTCAAAGGTAACGCGGCGGATCATGTCGCCGCCTCCCTGATAGGGCGGCATGGCTTTCAGGAGGCTTTGCTTGCCGTAGAGCACCCCGATACCTGAGGGGCCGTAAAGCTTGTGGCCGGACAGGGCATAAAAATCGCAATCCAGTGCCTGGACATCCACGGCCATGTGGGGGGCGGACTGGGCTCCATCCAGCAGTACGGGGACGCCCCTGGTATGGGCCAGAGCGATGATCTGCTCAATCGGGTTGATGGTGCCCAAGGCGTTGGACATGTGGGTCACAGAGACCAGTCGTGTGCGCTCGGACAATAATGCTTCGAAGTCATCCATCAACAACTCGCCGCTCAGCGAGATCGGGGCTACTTTCAGTACGGCGCCGGTTTGCTCGCACAGCATTTGCCAGGGCACGATGTTGGCGTGGTGCTCCATCGCGGTGATCAGTATTTCGTCGCCAGGCCCCAACTGGCTGCGGCCAAAGCTCTGTGCCACCAGATTGATGGCTTCGGTGGTACCGCGCACGAAAATGATCTCGTGGGCATGCTCGGCGTTCAGGAAACGCTGGATTTTCTCGCGTGCGCCTTCGAAAAGATCGGTGCAGCGCTGGCTCAGCGTATGCACCCCGCGATGGACGTTTGAGTAATCCTCTTCATAGACTTTGCGAATGCTGTCGATGACCGCCCGCGGCTTTTGGGTGGATGCGGCGTTATCGAGGTATACCAGCGGCCGGTTGTTGATGCGCTGCTGCAGGATAGGGAAATCGTTGCGGATGGCGGCCAGATCATAGGTCGGAGCGGGTCTGTTCATAACCACTCACCCCTGATATCGGCTTGCGGCAGATGTGCCAGTAGCGCTTCCTGAACCTGCGTTTTCAGGCCCGGAATCCGGATATTCCCGACCATCTCATTCGCAAAGGCAAAGGTCAGCATGTTGCGGGCCGATGCTTCGTCGATGCCGCGCGATTCCAGATAAAACACCGCGCCAGCGTCCAGTTGCCCGACGGTGACGCCATGGGCGCACTTGACGTCATCCGCGTGGATTTCGAGTTGTGGCTTGCTGTCAATTTCCGCATCGGCCGAGAGTAATAGATTGCGGCAACTCATCGCCGCGTCCGTTTTCTGGGCGGCCTTGTCGACTATGATGCGGCCGGAGAACACGCCTCGGCCACGATCCGAGGCGATGCCGCGATAATTTTCGCGGCTACTGGCGTGCGCTTCAGCATGCCGAACCCTCGTGTGGGTATCAAGGTGACGCCGGCCACTTGCCAGAAACAGACCATCCAGATCACATTCTGCCGACGTCCCGAGTGTGCTGTGGATTTCGGTGCGGGCCATCAGCCCGCCGAAGGCGGCATGCTGTTGGTGAAGGCGGGAGTGGCTGGCCTGGTGGGCATAGATCCCACCAAAGTGCTGGCTCTTGCTACTTTCCAGCTGGAGTTTGTAGTGATCAAGCCGGGCATTTTCCGCCAGTTTGATTTCAGTGATGGAGGTGGTCAGGTAGTTTGCGCTGTCTGCGCCGGTCCATGTTTCGACCACGCTGGCCTGGGCGTGCCGATCCAGGGCGATGATGTTGCGTAGAGCCGCAAGTCCCTCGCTGCGGCTGCCGATAGACAGCAGCTGGATCGGCCGTTCGACGATGATGGCTTCCGGTACATGGAGAAATAATCCATCGCTGAAATAGGCGGTGGTGAAAGCGATCAGACCATGCTCCTCGCTGGAGGCAGTCTGGTGAAGGAGCGGCTCGATCTTGGTCGGGCAGGCGGTCAGCGCAACAGCCAAAGAGAGCAGTTCAACACCGGCGGGCAGTTCGGAGAGCTGAGAATGCTCCGCGCAAAAACGACCGTCGATGAATACCATCACAAGGCTATCCGCCAGCCGGTAACGTTCGACTAAGGCCGCTATGTCCCGGGTGCTGCCAGATGCTGGGCTGGGTGTATAGAGCGTCTTTGCCAATGCCGCGAGATTGGTGTAACGCCATTCCTCCTCACGCATGGAGGGGAAGCCCTGGGTGGCGAACTGGATTTCAGCTGATTTCCGCAGGGTCTTGAGCCAGGGCAGTGCCTGTCCCGGTAAACTGACGGCGTGGTCGTGGTAATGTTCGGCGTAATGCATGATTCGGTTTCCCTCAGGTGCTGACAGTCGGGTCGATCCAGCTATATCCCTTTTGTTCCAGTTCCAGCGCCAGTTCCGGACCACCTGACTTGACGATGCGGCCATCAGCCAGCACATGCACGACGTCAGGCTTGATGTAGTCCAGTAGTCTCTGGTAGTGCGTCACCATGATGAATGATCGGTCCGGTGAACGCAGTGAGTTCACGCCCTCTGCCACGATTTTGAGGGCATCAATGTCGAGACCTGAGTCAGTTTCGTCGAGGATACATAGGCTGGGTTCGAGTATGGCCATCTGCAGGATTTCGTTGCGCTTCTTCTCGCCGCCTGAAAAGCCTTCATTAACGCCGCGATAGAGAAATTGTTCATCCAGGCTCAGCGACTTGATTTTGGCCTTGGCGAGTTGCAGAAAGTCCATCGCATCAACTTCATTTTCTCCGCGGTGCTTGCGGATGGCGTTAAGCGCCGCCTTGAGCAGGTAGATGTTGCTGACGCCGGGGACTTCCACCGGATATTGGAAGGCCAGGAAAACGCCTTCGCGAGCACGCTCCTCCGGTCTCATGTCCAGCAGGTCCTTGCCTTTGTAGCTCACGCTGCCGCCAGTCACTTCGTAACCGGCCCGACCCGCCAGCACATGCGACAGGGTGCTCTTGCCAGAGCCGTTCGGCCCCATGATGGCATGGACTTCACCTGGCTTCACGTCCAGGCTGATGCCTTTGAGGATGGCTTTATCTTCGATACGGGTTTGGAGATTCTTGATGCTTAACATGGTGTTGCGTATGGGATATCTGGTGTTGTGGGATTAGCCGACGCTGCCTTCAAGGCTGATCCCGAGCAGGGCCTGGGCTTCTACGGCAAATTCCATCGGCAGTTCCTTGAATACCTGCTTGCAGAAGCCGTTGACGATCATTGAAACAGCATCCTCAGCCGACAGTCCGCGCTGCTGACAGAAAAACAGCTGGTCCTCGCTGATTTTGGATGTGGTCGCCTCGTGCTCCAGTCGTGCCGAAGGCTGTTTGACCTCAATGTATGGGAAGGTGTGCGCGCCGCAGCGATCCCCGATCAGCAGTGAATCGCATTGGGTGTAGTTGCGCGCATTCTCGGCGCTTTTAAGGATTTTGACCTGGCCGCGATAGCTATTCTGTGCCCGCCCGGCCGAGATGCCTTTGGAGATGATGGTGCTGCTGGTATTCCTGCCGATATGGATCATCTTGGTCCCGGTGTCGGCCTGCTGATAATGGTTGGTGACGGCGACCGAATAGAACTCGCCGACCGAATCATCGCCCCGCAGAATGCAGCTGGGGTATTTCCAGGTAATGGCTGAGCCGGTCTCGACCTGTGTCCATGAGATTTTTGAGTGGCGGCCCCGGCAGTCGCCGCGTTTGGTGACAAAATTGTAGATGCCGCCCCTGCCTTCCTCATCGCCCGGATACCAGTTTTGTACGGTTGAGTACTTGATCTGTGCATTATCGAGCGCAACCAGTTCAACGACGGCGGCATGGAGCTGGTTTTCATCACGCATCGGCGCGGTGCAGCCTTCCAGATAGCTCACATGGCTGCTGTCCTCGGCAATGATCAGTGTGCGTTCGAATTGACCAGTCTTGGCGGCGTTGATGCGGAAGTAGGTGGACAACTCCATCGGGCAGCGCACCCCCTTCGGGATATAGACGAAGGAGCCGTCAGAAAAGACCGCAGAATTGAGTGCGGCAAAGAAATTGTCAGACGGCGGCACCACGGTGCCGAGATAGTGCCTGACCAACTCCGGATGTTCCTGGATGGCCTCCGACATTGAGCAGAAAATCACACCTGCTGCCGCGAGTTTGTCTTTGAATGTGGTGGCCACGGACACACTGTCGAATACGGCATCAACAGCGACACCCGCAAGCCGCTCCTGCTCATACAGGGGTATGCCGAGTTTCTTGTAGGTTTCGATCAGTTTGGGATCGACCTCATCCAGGCTCTTGGGTGCTTCCTTGACCTTCGGGGCCGAGTAGTAACTGATGGCCTGGTAATCGACCGGTTCATAATCGACGTAGGCCCAGGTTGGTTCGGTCATGGTGAGCCAGTGACGGTAGGCTTCAAGCCGCCATTCCAGCATAAATGCGGGCTCGTTTTTCTTGGCGGATATGGCCCGAACGACATCTTCGTTCAGGCCCGGCGGCAGCGTTTCGGACTCAAGGTCCGTCACAAAGCCGGGTGCATATTCTTTTTGAATGATTTTTTCCAGTGTTTCTGCGGTCGCGGCCATGGTTTTACTCCGTTAATCGTCTTGGCTGAACGGTGATACTGCTGAGCGGAATCATGAATCCCTCCGGGGCATGCGTCATGGGATGGGCCATGTCGGAGAGGGTGACGGATTCCAGCGCCGTCTGTATGGCCCGGTTCAGTACGGACCAGTTGCCCCGCACATGGCAGGACGAGGATTGTTCGCAATGGACAGGGTCAAGCCCACATTCGGTCAGGGCTATAGGCCCTTCCAGCGCATTGATGATGCTGGCGACGGTGGTTTTTTCGGGCGGCAGCGTCAGCTGATACCCGCCCCGCGAGCCCCGCGTGGAGGTCAGTACATCCGCCCGGGTCAGTGCCTTGAGCACCTTGCTGACGGTCGGCCCCGCTAATTGGGCCTGATCGGCAAGATCGGTGGCGGTGTAGGTCTCGCCGGGAGACCTTGCCATGTAGCCTAGTACGATGATGCCGTAGTCGGTGAGCTTGCTGATGCGGAGCATGATAGCGGCCTTGATTTATTGAGGACCATTTTAGTCCTGATTAAATCCCAAGTAAAGTTGTCAGCTATTGCAGGGTCTGAAGTGTCGATTGGCTGATCAACGGTATACTTTTCCGATATTCCTTTTTGTCGGATGTCACGTTTGATGAATGCTGTTCGGGTTCGTGCGGGTGGGTTTGCTGCCAAACTGTTAGGGATATGGCTATTGTCGGTGATCTGTGCGTCGGCAGTGTCTGCAACGGTGCCGGGTCAGGGTGTGACGGGCGATATTCAGGCTTTAATTAAGAGCGCCCGGCATCCGCGCCTGCGGTGGGGCGATTTTTCCGACGTCCGGGGAGCGCTGGTCCAGCTTTACGCACAGCAGGCAGGCGCGCCAGTCTGGTTGAAGGAGGGGAGACCGACCCCGCAGGCCGTGGCGATGATCGAGAGTCTCGCCGGGGCCGAGGACAGGGGGCTTCATGCGGCCGATTACGATGTTGACCTGCTGAAGCACTGGTCGTCCACGTTGGGCCAGCATGGCGTTAATTCGGTTGAGGTGGCTGCCTTTGATGTTGCCTTGAGCGTCGCCGTGATGCGCTATGTGTCAAATCTTTATCTCGGCCGCATCAATCCACGCAGTGTCGGCTTTGGCCTTAATATTGAGCTCAAAAGGCTTGATCTGCCGAAGCGGGTGAGGGAAATTGCACTGAGTCTCCAGCCTGAGGCTCTGGTGGCGGAAATGGAACCGCATTTTCCCATTTACGGGCCGCTCAAAGATGCGCTGATTCGCTACCGCGCCCTGGCCAGGGAGGTGCCGTTCCTGCGGTTTGGATTTCCAGCCAAATTCTCGCCCGGCATGAGTCATAGGGATGTGCCTGCGCTCAGAAAAATGTTGGTCGCGCTCGGTGACCTATCGGAAGTAACGCCGGGGTCGGAACATTCCGAAATTTATGATCAGGCTCTGGCGCGAGCGGTAAAGGCGTTTCAGTTACGCCATGGCCTTGCTGACGATGGCGTGATCGGCAAGGGTACGCTATCGCGATTGTCCACCCCCATTGCGGAGCGACTGAAGCAGATTCAGTTGGGTCTTGAGCGGCTGCGCTGGCTGCCTGCTGATGTGCGTGGCTTGTATCTGATCGTCAATATCCCATCATTCAAGCTCTATGGCTCACGGATCGGAGATGGGTTGGGTCAGTTCGACATCCAGATGAACGTGGTTGTGGGAGAGGCCATAGATGGGCGCAGTACCCCGGTCTTTCATGCCGATATGACGACGGTCAATTTTCGACCCTACTGGAACGTGCCGGATGCCATCGCCATCAAGGAACTGGTACCGGAAATTCTCAAGGATCCCGCCTATCTGCAGAAAAATAATATGGAGATCGTTGCCAGCTTTGCGTCAACGGCAGTGCCATTGGCTGCTGATCCGGCGGCGATTGCCAAACTGAGCAATGGGACGCTCAAATTACGGCAGAAGCCGGGCCTCAAAAATGCGCTGGGATTGGTCAAGTTCTCCTTCCCGAACAACAATAATGTCTACCTCCACAGTACGCCCAGCATCAATCTGTTCAACAGGGCGCGGCGTGATTTTAGTCATGGCTGCATTCGGGTACAGGACCCGGTAGCGCTGGCGGAGTGGGTCCTGACCGACAATGGCGACTGGCCGCGAGAGCGGGTGGTCGAGGCGATGGAAAAGGGTGAGTCGTCGCTCAGGGTAGGCCTGAAGAAGCCGATACCCGTGTATATTTTCTACTCAACCGTAATGGCGGATCCGGATGGTCGGGTGAGCTTTTACGAGGACATCTACGGTCACGACAGAACCCTCCAGGTTTTACTGGCCCGAGGGTTTCCCTACCCGTAACCGCCGCAGCAGGTCAACGGTGCCTCTTGATTGACTCAGGTCATCAGGTCGAAAACCAGCTCGACCTCTTTGCCGGTGCGAGTGTTGATAGCCCTGAAAGTGGCGGCGTTTTCATCCATGCCCAGGCATTCGATTTCAACCGGCGGGTCATCATAGTCGCTCACCGCTATTTCGAGTTGATCCATCAGACTCTGATTTTCTTCGGCGCTGAGTTCCATGTTGCCGTCGTCATCAATGTTCATACTTTATCTGCTGTATTTCTTTGCGTGACAGTCGCTGTGCAGTGGTATCCCGGGCCAGGTTGCCGCCGCTCGGGGGCTTGGGTTTACCAGGAGCGGATGCTGCCCGTGTCGAGATGAACGAAGTCAGATCGGGGGTAATAGCCGACACCGCCCATAGCCAGAGCCAGACCGGCCTGGTGGATTTCGTGGGTGCTGAGTTCATCCATGCGAATGTCTACCGCCTTGCCCTCAATGTGCATGCTGTGCTCTGCAACGCCGTGACTAAAGCGCCGTAGCCAACTGTTGGTTTCGGGGGAACGATAGCCGGACAGGACTTTGAATGTGCCGGTCGTGCCGGTCAAAGCTGAAAGGGCAAAGAACACGTCGATGAGTCCCGGATCCATCTCCCGCACCTCATCG
>JBILXN010000149.1:0-6141 GCA_044378425.1 Methylococcaceae bacterium | reverse complement strand
TCACGGCTCAAGACATTGCCGATAGCGCTGGCAGACGGGAGGAGGAGTGCCCCGACTGCTGCCATGCTGGAGCGAGTCAGGAAAGCGCGTCGGGTGAGACCGCTGGCAGAAGGTTTTTTAGAGGTGGGCAGGATCAGATTTTTTTCAATGCTCATAGGCTAACTCCTCGGCCTTATAACAGGCCTCTCTGGTTATCGCATGAGCATCGAGGAATTCTCCGGAGGTTCAGTCCCTGTCGGGCGTGGACTTTGCGGGGAATTTCTCGATGCTAGGGCGGGAATTTATTCCCATTGGTTGACACTGTACTGGTTTCCAGCGGTTTGGATCAAGCTTTTAGTGTAGGGTATCCGTAAGCAGGTATCATGCCATTAAAACAACCGTTTTCACTGGTGCAGCCTAGATGAGTGCGATTATCGGGCACAAATGAATCGGTTTCCTGTTTTGAAATGGATTGTGCCCATAAGCGCTAGCTCAACAATATCTCATCAAAGTTTCGAGCCTCGCCGGGGCGCATGGTTTGTCCGGGGTGCGCATCCCGTATCAGTTTTACGGTAGCAAAGCCGGCCTCTGTGGCCGCAATGATTTCGCCATCAATGTCGGACAGGAACAAAATGGAAGCGGCAGACTGTCCGATGTGGCGGGCAATCGCCTCATAAGAGCGGCAATCCTGCTTGGGACCGGTATGGGTGTCGAAATAGCCGGAAAATAGCGGGGTCAGGTCGCCTCCCTCGGTGTGTTTGAACAACAGTTTCTGTGCGTGAACCGAACCCGATGAGTAGACAAAGAGAGCAATACCTCTTGAATGCCATTCGACCAGCTTGCGGGCAGCGTCCTCATAAATATGCCCGTAGAAATCCCCGCTCCGATAGCCGGTCTCCCAGATCATGCCCTGTAATGCCTTGAGTGGCGTGGCCTTGCGATCCTGGTCGATCCAGTCGATGAGTTGGTCTGCCGCAGCAGCTGGCGTCAGGTCTGTTCCGGCGAGTGCGCTGACCTCGGCCAGGTGTTGCGCCACTTCGGGCGAGTTTACGTTGTCCGTGACAAAGCGGGCCATGCGCGCACGGGCGTAAGGGAACAGTACATCCTTGACGAAGGAGAGCGATGAGGTTGTACCCTCAATATCGGTGACGATAGCCCGTATCATAGGTAGCAGGAGAGGTAGCGTTCAAAGTTTGGAAAGCGGCTGGCGATATCATCCCCCGTGAAGTTGGCCACCCAGCCCTCGGGATTGGTGAACAGGCGAATGCATTTGAAATCAGGCGCCGCACCCATATCGAACCAGTGCTTGACCCCGGCGGGTACGCTGATCAGGTCCCCCTGTTCACACAGGATGATGTGCACGCGCTCATCCACATGCAGGTAGAAAAGTCCCCTGCCTTCGACGAAAAAACGAACTTCAAACTCGTCGTGAGTGTGCTCGTTCAAAAACCTGGCCCGAAACTGGTCCTTCTGCGGATGATCGGGCGTTATGCTGACGACATCGCTGGATTGGAATTCGTACTGATCAATCAGACGGTCAACTTCGATACGATAGGCATCCAGCACCTCGTCCTGACCGGCCTCTTGACTCAGTGGACGGTTAGCCGCCCAGCGTTCAAAGAGAACGCCGACTCTGGCCAATTCGTTGGCGATCTGCTCGTGATCGTTGAAAAGAACAGCCTGCGTGGGCTGGGTATCAGGGTGAATACTGAGCAAGCTCATAGTGGGGTGACTCCGTGCAGGCGTGACTCGATCTCGAACAGGAACTCCAGCGCTTCGACCTGGCGCAGTGCCTCCTGAACCGTGGCGCCCCAGGTGTAAAACCCGTGGCTGGCAATGATGTAGCCATAAAGGTCCCCCTCCTGGTCGATGTAATCATCGACAACACGAGCCAGTCGTTGAATGTCCTGATCGTTGGGGAAAATAGGGATGGTGACGCGCGCCTCGTGAGTATTGATGCCCCGCAGCGCTTTCAATAATTCGTAATTTTCGAGCACCAACCGGTCTGGGCCCCTTCTGGAAACCAGCGTGGCACCGGGGCTATGAGGGTGTAACACCGCGGCTACGTCCGGGTAGCGTTGATAGAGGCTGGTATGCAGCGCGGTCTCGGCAGAGGGTTTACGCCCGTCCAGCGACAGCCCGAAACTGTCGACCAGCATGATGTCGTCCGGCGTGAGTTCACCCTTATTCTTGCCGGATACAGTAATGGCGATGCGGCCATCGGTCAGTCGGGCCGAGAAATTGCCGCTGGTGGCAGGCACCCAGCCCCGGCTGTGAATATAGCGCCCAGCCGCAATCAGTTCTTGGGTACGTGTTTCGAATTCAGTATTCATCCGTGATGATTTACCAGGTCAACAGGTTGCCAAACAGGGGTTTATTGTAGATGGCAGTGGCATGGGCCTCAACGCGGTGGGCTGAGGGGCTATCCGTTCAATTCCTGTAAGCCTCAACGGGTACCCGAACCGTGATCTCGTCACCTATTGCTGGCAGATATTTGCTCATTCCGAAATCTGAACGCTTGAGTGTGGTTTCGGTATCTGCAGCGCAAATCGCTTTGCTGATGAAGGGGTTTTGTCCGCATGAGAAGCGGGTGATGGTCAGTCTCACCGGCTTGGTGATTCCCAGCAGTGTCAGACGTCCCTCAGCCGCAACCGGCTTGTCGCCGGCAAATGTCAGTTTATCCGACGCGAATGAGATGGTTGGATACCGGCTGACATTGAAAAAATCGCTTGATTTCAGGTGTTCGTCCCATTTTGCCTGGCCCATGTCAATGGATCCAGCGGCGATACTGATTTGGACTGTGCCCTTATGCGCCGGAACGTCCAGGGTCACGCTTCCACTCACCTCATTAAAGCGCCCGCGCTGGGTGGAGAAGCCAAGATGATCAACCTCAAAGACGGGAAGGGTATGGTTGGCGTCTATGGTGTAGCTGACAGGGTCGGCAGCCAGCCCGTGCGATGACAACAAGCAGAACAGAACGGCTGCCGGCAGGTGGTTGCGATTCATGGCGATCTCCCTTGTGAGGGTCGTGTTGAGGTGACTCGTTCCGTTGGCTGAGCATACGTCGATTCACGGCTAAAAAAAACCCGAGGCAGAGTATTCGTCGCGCCTCGGGTAAGAGTTGCCCGATCGGGGGAATCGGGCTTTTGAAAAAACGACTCAGAGAAGATCTGTTTCCGGTTCATCTGCAACAGGTAACACGATTGGTAAGACTCTTACCTGATGTATCAAGTTCCCAATGCAGGTCATCCAAATCGGCCGACTCAGTAAATTTACGGATGGTGCAGCCTGGCGCTATTCCTTATCTTCTCTAACGTCCTTCGCGTTTGCATGACGCGCGGGGTGGCCCGTGTCAATCGATCGGGTGTCAGTCAAATTTTCAAGGACAGGGAGTTGCGTCATGAGGGAAAAAACAGTTTTGCAGGTGGTGCTGGGAGCGTTACTCCTGGTCAGTGTTGCCGTATCGGCGGCTCCCAGTCTGTTTTGGGATCACATTGATGTCGGCGCAATGAGTCAGGCGGAGTGTGTGGGCAAGGCTAATGGCCTTTTCTCTGCCGAGAAGGCGGGGACGTTGACCCGCGATGAGGATTCGGTGCGGTCCTGGAGCGAGCATACTGTGGGGACGGTCGAGTGCATCAAAAAGGATGACGGGAAACTCATCGTCATGCTGCTGGTAGGCAGCGACGACGCCAGCGCCGGCAACCGGCTTTTCAATGCTCTGAAGCAGGGTATGAAACCCTGACCGCCATGGTCGTTAAGCCTCGGAGCAGGGCTGGCGTATACTGCGGTCCACTCCACTTTTACTCTTGAGGCAGTGATGGGCGAGCAGCAGCGAAATACACTCAGAGCGGCCCTGGTGCTGGCGTTTATCGTCGGGCTAGGGCTTTTTTTTATTCTGGGTGGTCATGAATGGCTGAGTCTGGCCTACATCACATCCCACCGCGACCAGTTGGCGGCCTTTACCGATCACCACTATTACCTGATGCTGCTGGGGTCGATGCTGCTCTATATCGCCTCCACCGCCTTGAGTCTGCCGGGTGCATCGGCCCTGTCACTGGTCATGGGTATGCTGTTCGGGGTAATGGTAGGGACGCTGGCGACGCTGCTGGCGGCGACAGTGGGCGCCACGCTGGTGTTCTGGTCGGCCCGATTTGTTTTTGCCGATGCCGCCCGCGGTCGACTTACCGCCTATCCTCGTGCCACCCGTTTGCTGGAAGGATTCGAAGGTGACGGGTTCCGCTATTTGCTGTTTCTGCGGTTGATGCCGCTATTTCCCTTCTGGTTGGTCAATCTGGCGCCAGCGCTGACCCGAATGACGACCCGTAGCTATGTTGCGGCTACCCTGGTCGGCATGATTCCGGGATGTTTTGCCTATGTTTATCTGGGACAAACCCTAGGCGATATCAGCCGTGTTGATGATCTTCTGTCGGGTAACGTCCTGGCTGGATTGGTGCTGCTGGCTCTGCTGGTGCTGGTGCCGGGGCTGCTCAAGGCGCGACTAGCCGGCGGGAACTAAATTTTCAGAGGCATCTCGAAACCGCTGGTTACCGACCCTCTCTTCCACACCACCCTGCCTACGCTCATGACAACATCCATCCTTCAGAAAATCGTCAGATTCCACTTTCATGTGGCCGTCTGGCTGTCCATTCTTGGCGGCATCGCTGTGTTCAACGATCCCGACCTGATGATTCCCGATGAAGAGGGACTGTTCGGCCCGCTTCGTAATAACCTGCTGATTGCCATGGGTTATCTGGTGTTCAGCCAGATCGGTCTCTGGTACGTCCGTTATCTCAAGGGGGGCTACTTCGAGGCGCTGTTGATGGGTTACACGTTTGCGGCGACTGCCTTTGGCGCCAAGGTTTACGCCGATGTGAATGGTCTGCCGGTGTCGCCCCTGTTCGTAGCGGTACTGATCTATTTCGCCATTGCGCATGCGCTTTACTATTTTGCCGGCCAGCCGCAGGCGGAATCCGTAAAGGCCACCCGCGACTAACCGACCCGTCGTCAGTCTCCCATCGGTCTGCCCTGCCAGCGCCAGCCATCCGCGCCGGGCTCGTCGACCCCGTGTTCATACGCATAATGGCGGCAGGCGATTTGGCGGTTGCGGAACCGCTCCTTGGCATGAGCGCCCGCCACATGCAGACTTTCCACCCTGTCGATCACGTCAATGGCGAGACTGAAGCGGTCCACCTGATTTTGTATCGCCAACTCCAGCGGGGTATTGATGTTGCCCTTTTCCTTGTAGCCCCGAACGTGCAGATTGGCGTGGTTGTGTCTGCGATAGGCCAGACGGTGGATCAGCCAGGGGTAGCCGTGGAAGTTGAAAATGACCGGCTTGTCGGTTGTGAACAGGCTGTCGAAGTCCCGGTCGGAGAGCCCGTGCGGATGCTCGGTATCCGGCTGTAGTTTGAACAGATCCACCACATTGACGAAGCGGATTTTCAGCGCCGGAAACTCATCCCTCAGCATCGCTGTTGCCGCCAGCGCTTCTTTGGTTGGAATATCACCGGCCGAAGCCATTACGACATCCGGCTCGGTGCCCTGATCGTTACTTGCCCAGTCCCAGATGCCGATGCCCTTGGTGCAATGGGTGACGGCGTCTTCCAGCGCCAGATATTGCAAATGTGATTGCTTGTCGCAGACGATAACGTTCACATAATTCTCGCTGCGCAGGCAATGGTCAGCGACCGACAGCAGACAGTTCACGTCTGGAGGCAGATAGATCCGCGTTACTTCGGCGCTTTTGTTGACGACGAGGTCCAGAAAGCCGGGATCCTGATGGGTGAACCCATTATGATCCTGTCGCCAGACCGTCGAGGTGATCAGCAGATTCAGTGAGGCCACCGGTTCTCGCCAGGACAGATGATGACAGATCGACAGCCACTTGGCGTGCTGATTGAACATCGAATCAATGACATGCACGAAAGCCTCATAGGTCGAGAAAAAGCCATGTCTGCCGGTTAGCAGATAGCCCTCCAGCATGCCCTCCAGCGTATGTTCACTGAGCATCTCTATCACCCGGCCATCGGTCGCCAATTCGCCGCCGTCACTGTCCTCCGGCAAGTAGGCCTCGTTCCAGAACTTCTTTGATACCTCATAGATCGCATTCAGCTTGTTCGAGCTATTCTCATCAGGGCCGAACACCCGGAAATTCTGGCGATT
>JBILXN010000010.1:0-23981 GCA_044378425.1 Methylococcaceae bacterium | reverse complement strand
CATGATGTCGCGCAGCAACTGGCCTAGTGGGCGCGTGTTTTCTGCGGTTTCCCGTCCGGGCTGTGCCACAGCGATTGCGTACTCGCGAAAATCCGGCATTTTCAATGCCCGCTTCAGGTGGCCACCATTAGCGTGCGGATTGGCACCCATCCGGCGATTACCAATGGGTGCCCAATCACGCAGCGCCGCCACGGGCGCACCGTCGGCATCAAACAGTAACTCAGGTCGATAGCTGCGCATCCAGGCTTCAAGTAACCGCAAGTGCTCGGGGTTATTTTTGACCCCGGCGATAGGTACCTGATGCGCCCGCCAGAAGCCTTCAACCTTGTGGCCGTCGATCTCGGCCGGCGCGGTCCAGCCCTTCGGGCTGCGCAGTACGATCATCGGCCAGCGTGGACGGCCGGACACGCCGCCGGTTCGGGCCGCCCGCTGAATGGCGCGGATCTCGGCAATGCAATGATCAAGGGTTGCTGCCATGGCCTGATGCATACTGGTCGGTTCCGACCCCTCAACGAAGCAGGGCGCCCAGCCGTAACCCGTGAGCAGGCTTTCCAGTTCCTCATGCGGTATGCGGGCCAGCAAGGTGGGATTATTGATCTTGTAGCCGTTCAGATTGAGGATAGGCAACACCGCGCCATCGCGCTGTGGGTGCAGGAACTTGTTGATATGCCAGGATGTGGCCAGCGGTCCGGTCTCTGCCTCGCCATCCCCCACCATGGCCGCCACGATCAGATCGGGGTTGTCGAATGCCGCGCCACAGGCGTGTGACAGTACATAGCCGAGTTCGCCGCCTTCATGGATGGACCCAGGGGTTTCCGGCGTGCAATGACTGCCGATGCCGCCGGGAAACGAAAACTGCCGGAAAAAGGCTTTCAGACCCTCTTCATCAAGGCTTTTGTCCGGGTAAATCTCCGAATAACTTCCCTCCAGGTAGACCGGCCCCAACACCCCGGGCGCCCCGTGGCCGGGGCCGGCCATGAAGATCATATCCAGATCGTGCGCACGAATGACCCGATTGAGGTGGCTATAGGCAAACGACAGGGCCGGACTCGCCCCCCAGTGGCCCAGCAAACGGTTCTTGATGTGCTCGGGCCGCAGCGGTTCCCGCAACAGCGGGTTGTCCTGCAGGTAGATCATCCCCAGTGCCAGATAATTGCAGGCCTGCCAAAAGGCATGAAGCGCCTGTACGGCATCTGCCGAAAGTGGCGCACCTGCCACCGTGGCTCGGGCCGGGCCGAAGCTGCCGATCATTTCCACCGACGGCGTGCTGTCGCGTTGAATGCTCATCATGTCTCCTGAACTCCTCGGGTAAGATACGCCCACCCCAGTTTACTGGGATGGATGGACGCTTTCATGATAGCCGTGTTTCGGCAAACGGCCATAACGGCCTATGCTTACCCAACCCTGTAAGCCGTCATGCTTGCGCCTATCACCCACCCAGACCCCCGACAGGACGCTCTCATGACCATACCACTGCCCGCTTTCCCGCTCAGCCTCCAAAGCCCGGCCGGATTGAATGTCGCCATCAACGCTAACGCCAGTATCGGGCGTATGGATTATCGGGATATCACCGTCAACCTGTTCCCCGGCACCTCGCTGGAAGGTGGGCCCGCCAATATCTATCTGCGGCGACGGGATACGGGCGGCGTCACGCTGACCCCTCTGCTGGGGCCCGACAGCCCCGCCCGGATACAGTCCGATGGCGGCGGCCTGACGTTAGCGGGTGAATGGTGCGGTATCCGCTTTAGCGCGAGTTGGGTGCTGGCGACCACTACGCCGGCCTGGTTCTGGCACATCCGCCTCGAAAATAGCGGAAGCGAGGGCGTGACAGTCGATCTGATCTACGCACAGGATCTTGCTATCGCCCCCTATGGCGCCATTCGCCAGAACGAATACTACGTCAGCCAATACCTGGATCACACACCTTTGCTGCACCCGCAGCAGGGCCTTGTGGTCGCGACCCGCCAGAATCAGGCTGTGGGCGGTCGCTACCCCTGGTGCGTGATCGGCAGCTTGGGCAAGGGCGTGGCCTTTGCCACCGATGCCCTGGACATTCATGGCTATGCCGGTCGGATCGGGAACTCACCCACCGGTGTTGTGGCGGGTTTGCCCGGCATTCGTCTTCAGCATGAGCACGCTATGGTCGGCGTGCAGGACGAGCCCGTCAGGCTGGCGCCGGGACAGGCCACCGCGCGTGGATTTTTTGGCTGGCTGGAAGACCACCATCCTGCCGCCACCGCCGAGGCCGATCGGGTCTTTGTCGACCGGGCGCTGGCCTTGCCCGAGCGCTTGCCGCCCGCGACAAGCCCGGCCCTGCCGGTTCTGCCCAAAGCCGTCAGCCTGTTCAGTACCGCCGCGCTGCTAGCCGCCCAGCCCCTCGGGGAGGCCGATCTGAGTCGCTATTTCGGAACTGGTCGCCGCGAGGAAGAGCGCGAGGCGGGCGACGTCTTGTCATTCTTCACCGGTCAACGCCGCCATGTCGTGTTGACAGCCAAGGAACTCACGGTGCTCAGGCCACATGGCCATATCCTGCGCAGTGGCAACACCCTGGAGCCGGATGAGGCTGGCTTGACCTCCACCGTCTGGATGGGCGGTACCTTTCACTCGATGGTCACCCAGGGCCACGTCAGCATCAACCGTTTCCTGTCCACCACCCACAGTTATCTCGGTCTGTTCCGCTCGCAGGGTTTGCGGGTGTTCGTGGCGACGGCCACCGGTTGGCAGCTATTGGCGATACCCTCTGCCTTCGAGATGGCGCCGGAAAGCTGCCGCTGGCTCTACCAGTATGCCGACGGCGTGATCGAAGTCCGCAGCAGTGCCGGGACCGACTGCCATGAACTGCGGCTGAACCTACGGATAATGGAAGGCGAGCCGGTGCGGTTGCTGATGTCCTGCCATGTCGCCCTCAACGGCGACGACGGTGCCGTTGCCGAACCGGTCGTTCATCAGCAGGACGGACAGGCGATTTGGGTCGGTACCCGGGCCGACAGCGATGTCGGGCGCCGTTTTCCGGTCGGGGGTTTCCGGCTCGATTTTAGCGACGACACGCCGATCGGTCGGGTGGGCGGTGATGAGCTGCTCTATGTCGATGGCCAGAGCCGGCAGCAGCCCTATCTCTGTATCCTGACCGAGCCGACCCTGACGGCAGAGCTGGTCATCACCGGCCATTTGGTCGAGGCTGTTCCTTTGCCGAAAAAGTCGGCGGATGACTACTGGCGCGAGGTTACTGCGGGCCTGACCTTGGCTGCAGATGCACCCAAGTGCTTGCAGCGCTTGGTGGAAATGATGCCCTGGCTTGCCCATAACGCCCTGATTCACTACCTCGCCCCGCGCGGACTGGAGCAATACTCCGGCGGCGGCTGGGGCACCCGTGACGTGACTCAGGGGCCGGTTGAACTGTTGCTCGCGGTGGGGCGCCGCGCCCCCATTCGTGACCTCTTGCTGCGCGTTTTCAGCCATCAGAACGCCGATGGTGACTGGCCGCAGTGGTTCATGTTTTTTGACCGGGAGCGCAACATTCGTCCGGCTGACTCCCATGGCGACATCGTCTTCTGGCCGCTGCTGGCACTGGCGCAGTATCTTGACGCAAGCGGCGATGACGGGCTGTTGGACGAGCCGGTACCGTTCTTCCACGACGAACCGGCTGCGGGGGCGACAGCAACCGTCTGGCAGCACGTCGAACGGGCCTTTGACCTCATCAATAGCCGGCTTATCGCCGGTACCCGCCTCGCGGCCTATGGTCATGGCGACTGGAATGATTCGCTGCAGCCCGCCAACCCCGCCATGCGTGAACGGCTTTGCAGTGCCTGGACGGTCACGTTGCATTATCAGGTGCTCACCACGCTGGCCGGAACGCTGGCGGGTTTCGGCCAGTGTGAACGGGCAGCGGGCTTTCGTCTTATGGCGGATGAGGTGCTGGCCGATTTTCGCCAGCATTTGCTGGTGGACGGTGTGGTGACCGGCTATGCCTATTTTGAGGATGAGGGTCGCATCGATTACCTGATTCATCCGCGCGACCGCCGCACGGGCCTGTCCTACAGCCTGCTGCCCATGATGCACGCTGTCATCAATGACATGCTCAGCCCCGAGGACGCGCGGCAGCAGCTGGCCCTGATTCGCCAGCACCTGCATGGCCCCGATGGTGCCCATTTGTTCGATCGGCCGATGGCCTATCAGGGTGGCCCGATGACCATCTTCCAGCGCGCCGAGAGTAGCAGCTTCTTTGGCCGCGAAATCGGCATCATGTATACCCACGCCCATCTGCGCTATGCCGAGGCGCTCTGGCATTACGGCGATGCCGAGGGGTTTTTCGCCGCGCTGGGGCAGGCCATTCCCATTGGCTTGCAGGCGCTCATCGCACCGGCGACCCGACGGCAGGCCAACTGCTATTACTCCAGTTCCGATGCTGCCTTCAGCGACCGCTATCGGGCCTATACCGACTATGCGCTGGCGCTCAAAGGCGAGATTGCACTGGAAGGCGGCTGGCGCGTCTATTCCAGCGGTGCGGGTATCGCCATCAGCCTGATTCTGCGTTGCCTGCTGGGTATTCGGCAGGCTGGTGATCGCCTGGTGATAGACCCGGTCCTGCCACCCTCACTGGACGGCCTGACGGTCAATATGGACATCGCCGATCATCCCTTCGACATTCGCTATTACACCGGCAGTACGGGTCATGGTCCGGTGTCGCTGACATTCAACGACCTCCCGCTGGATTTTGTGCGCTTGCCGAACCCTTATCGGTCCGGTGCTGCCGAGGTGCCTATGGCTGAACTGGCGGGCAGATGGCTAACGAGTGGCAATGTACTGACGGTGAGTCTCGGCTAGGGCGCTGCGGGTTGCCGGTCACGCAGCAGCCGTTGGACCCAGCAAAGCGACCCGCTTATTTTTCCAAATAGAATGTCGCTTCGCTGGCGTTCTGCCGGGCATCGTGGGCCGCCTTGTCCAGTGCCCGTTGCTGCCGTTGAGTCATCATGCAGGTTCTCATGGCCGCCGTGTCAGGCGGCAAGCCTTTTGACTTGCAGGCTGCCGCATCCCCGGCATCAAGGCGTTTGGTTTCGCGGGTGGCAATGGCGAGTTTCTGCTCCGCGTCCATCTTCGACTGACCCCAGTAACTACAGCCCTGATCCGCGCAGAAGCGGGCACATTCGAGGCTGTTGCTTTCATAAAGCGGGTCCGGCTTGGTGCAGACCGTGCTGCAGCCAAACAAGGCCAAGCCGATGAGTGTCGGCGCTATCAGTCTGATGCGGGCTATATTCATGAATCTCCGGTCTATGCGCATGCTGGGGTGGCACGCCAGTGTAGCGCCGGTCTGTTGCAGGGGGATGACGCGCTTGAGCTGGATGACAGGTATACCTGATTGCTTAGCCATCTTCGAAGTAGTCTGAATCTATGCGCTTCACGGAATAGGATGCTGCGAGCGAGACGCCAACATCAAAATCAATCATTAGTTCGGCTAATTGCTTGCCATCTATTAGGACCACTTTTATGTCGATAAGTGAGACATATTGGATTGCTTCCTGCGTATAGTTTGATGTCGTGATGAATACTCCTTTTTTAGCGCGAAGCCCCTGAAGCGCGCCAACAAATTTCTGAACTTCTGGCCGTCCCACCGTTCCCTGCCAGCGTTTGGCTTGCAGGTAAATGGTATCCAGGCCTAGTCGATCCTCTTTTATGATGCCGTCAATGCCGCCATCGCCGCTGATCTTGGTTTGTTCGCTCGCATCGCGACGGGAACCTCCGTAACCCATCTTAACCAGAAGTTCGATTACTAGCCGTTCAAAGAATGATGGGGAACAGGATTGAGTCCGGTTAAGAAGTTCTTGTGCCAAGTCAAGCCTCAAGTTCTGAATGGATAACTCAAGGAGTTCCTCGGGCGTCTGAGCGTTTGGGGAGTTAATTATCTGGGAAGGTTGAAAATCATTGCTCGGCCTAGCACCGCCCCTGAACTCCAGAAATTCTGGATATTGCTCCAAAAATCGAATGTCGATCTTGACTGGATCGTTGCGGAGAACCTCCATCCCTCGCTCGGTAATCTGGATAATACCTCTGCGAGGGGACTCAAGTAGACGGGATTTTTTCAAGTAAAAATTGGCCCAGCCCACCCGATTGTGGAAAATTGCTTGTCTGCCACTCGGTAGTAGTTCTGAGCAATCTGACTGCGTAAGTTGAAACTCTTTGGCAAGGGTGTCGAATGCGTCCCGAATGACATGCTCTGCACCATCCTCCGCAAATCTGAGCAAAGGTAGCATCAAGGTTTGAAAGTCAGGGATGGGCATGATTCTGTTTTTCCGAGGAGGGCTTCAATGGGTTTTAGCTTACATCGCCTCCAGTATGGCCCCCTTCACGGCGTCCAGCGTAGCCGGGACTTTGCTGGGCTTGATGTCACATTGGCCGATGGCGGTATCGGGGTCTTTCAGGCCATTGCCGGTGAGCGTGCAGACGATGCTGCTCCCTTCGGGAATCTTGCCAGATTGAATATCGCGCAGCACCCCTGCAACCGACGTGGCGGAGGCGGGTTCGCAGAAGATACCTTCCTTTTCCGACAGCAGGGTCTGGGTGGCGAGGATTTCCTCATCGGTACACTCATCGAACCAGCCGCCGGATTCCTTCTGCGCTGCCCAGGCCTGAGTCCATGACTGCGGGTGGCCGATGCGGATGGCGGTGGCGATGGTTTCGGGTTCGTCCACCATTTCCCCCCGCAGGAACGGCGCGGCACCGGCGGCCTGATAGCCGACCATGACGGGCCGGGTATCGGTCAGTTGGCCGATGTTCGTGAACGGGCAGTGGCCCTTGCAGAAAGCGCAGGCCTCGGTGGGTGTGTGGTCTGGCGCGCAGACGGCTTCCGAGTAACCTATCCAGTGAGCGGTGATATTGCCCGCATTGCCGACTGGCAGGCAGTGATAGTCGGGGGCACGGCCCAGCGCCTCGATGATTTCAAAGGCGGCGGTTTTCTGCCCCTGCAGCCGGAACGGGTTGATCGAGTTGACGATGGTGACCGGCGCATGGTCGGCAATGTCCTTCACCAGCCGCATGCCATCATCGAAATTGCCCTGAATCTGCAGCACCTTGGCGCCATGGATCATGGCCTGTGCCAGTTTGCCCAGCGCGATCTTGCCATCCGGGATCAGTACGAAACAGCGAATGCCGGCGCGGGCGGCATAGGCTGCGGCGGCGGCCGATGTATTGCCGGTCGAGGCACAGACAATGGCGCGGCTACCCGCTTCCACGGCTTTGGTGACGGCCATGGTCATGCCGCGATCCTTGAACGAGCCCGTGGGGTTAAGGCCTTCAAACTTGACGTAGAGATCGACCTGTTTGCCGATCAGTCGGGGAATGTTGACCAGTTGGATCAACGGAGTATTGCCTTCGCAGAGGCTGATGGCCCGGGTGTCGGGGGCCACGGGCAGGCGGGCGCGATATTTGTCGATAAGGCCGGTGTAGCGTGTCGATTGGCTCATGGTGTGATGCTTGGCGTGAAAGGTGGCTATCTGCAGGTCGGGGCGTGGATTTTGGCCCGACCTGCGTGTCGGGGATGGCTGGGGCAGCAGGGTTCAGCCCAGAGTTTCCATGCGGATGCGTTTGACCGGTCCACCGATGGTCGACAGTGTTTCGATCTCTGTAATCGCCTGATTCAATTCATGCTCCCGTATCCGGTGCGTGAGCATGATAACCGGCAGCTGGCTCTCGCCCTGCGGTGGTTCCTTCTGCAGGATGGATTCGATGCTGATGTGATGGTTGGCCAGAATACGGGTCACATCGGCCAGTACACCCGGCTGATCATTTGCGCTCAGCCGCAGATAGTAGGCGCTTTCTACTTCACTGATAGGCAGTATGGGCAGGTCGGCAATCGCGCCGGGCTGGAATGCAAGATGCGGTACCCGGTTTTCCGGATCCGAGGTCAGGGTGCGAACAACATCGACGATGTCGGCGACCACCGATGACGCAGTGGGCTCCGCGCCGGCACCCGCCCCGTAATACAGCGTTGGGCCCACGGCATCACCCTTGACCAATACCGCGTTCATGACGCCGTTGACGTTGGCGATCAGGCGGCGCTCGGGGATGAGGGTGGGATGGACGCGCAACTCGATCCCGCGGCCGGCGCGGCGGGCGATGCCCAGCAGTTTGATGCGGTAACCCAACGCTTCGGCGTAGGCAACATCCATCGCGGTAATGCCGGTGATGCCCTCGACATAGACCTTGTCAAACTGCAGCGGTATGCCGAACGCGATGGAGGCCAGTATGGTCAGCTTGTGGGCGGCATCTACGCCCTCGATATCGAAGCTGGGATCGGCCTCGGCGTAACCCAGGGCCTGCGCTTCGGCCAGGACATCGGCAAAGTCGCGGCCCTTTTCACGCATCTCGGTCAGGATGAAATTGCAGGTGCCGTTGATAATGCCGGCCAGCCATTCGACCGTGTTGCCGGCCAGCCCTTCGCGGATGGCCTTGATGATGGGAATGCCGCCGGCCACGGCCGCTTCAAAGGCTACCATCAGGCCTTTTTCGCGCGCCTTGGCGAAAATCTCGTTGCCATGCAGGGCGATCAGCATCTTGTTGGCGGTGACGACATGCTTGCCGGCATCCAGCGCCTGCATGACCAGTTCGCGCGCGGGGCTAAGTCCGCCAATCAGCTCGACGATGATGTCGATTTCGGGGTCATTGACGATGTCGAAGGCGTCAGTAGTCAACCGTATGCCGGTGGTGTCGCAGATGCGGGGCCCATTGATGCTGCGCGCCGAGGCCGCGCGGATCTGAATGTCGCGACCGGCCCGGCGGGTGATTTCGCCGGCATTGCGCGACAGTACATTGACCGTGCCGCCGCCGACGGTACCAAGGCCCAGCAAACCAATATTGACGGGTTTCAAAGTTCTCTCCTGTACGCCACTGCGTATCGCTCTGTAGGGTGGGCCGCGCTCAGACCGCGCTGTCCTTGCGCATCATGTTCCTGATGCCGCGGACGGCCTGGCGGGTGCGGTGTTCGTTTTCGATCAGGCTGAAGCGGACGTGGTCATCGCCAAACTCGCCAAAGCCAATGCCGGGCGATACCGCGACCTGCGCTTCCAGCAGCATTTTCTTTGCAAATTCCAGCGAGCCCAGATGCCGGTACTGTTCGGGTATGGGGGCCCACATGAACATGGTGGCCTTGGGTTTCTCGACCTCCCAGCCGATGCTGGCGAGGCTGGACCAGAGCACGTCGCGGCGGACGCGGTAGATGTCGCAGATCTCCTGTACGCAATCCTGCGGGCCTTCCAGTGCAGCAATGGCCGCGACCTGGATCGGCGTAAAGGTCCCGTAATCAAGATAGGATTTGATCCGGCCAAGGGCTGCGACCAGTTCGCGGTTGCCGCACATGAAACCAACTCGCCAGCCTGGCATGTTATAGCTTTTGGACAGGGTGAAAAATTCGACCGCGACATCGGTCGCGCCCGGTACCTGCAGAATCGAGGGCGCCTTGTAGCCGTCGAATACGATGTCAGCGTAGGCGATATCGTGTACCACCCAGATGTTGTACTCGCGGGCCAGTGCCACCACTTTCTCGAAGAAGTCGAGTTCCACGCACTGAGTAGTGGGGTTGCCGGGGAAATTCAGCACCAGCATCTTGGGTTTGGGCCAGGAGGTCTTGATGGCTTTTTCCAGTTCCTCGAAAAAGTCGACGCCGGGTACCAGAGGGACATGGCGAACATCCGCACCCGCCAGCACGAAGCCATAGGGGTGGATCGGGTAAGCGGGGTTGGGTACCAGTGCGGCATCGCCCGGACCCATGGTGGCCATTGCCAGATGGGCCAGGCCCTCCTTCGAGCCTATGGTCACGATGGCCTGGGAGTCGGGGTCCAGTTCGACGCCAAAGCGGGTCTGGTACCAGCCGCAAATCGCCTTGCGCAGACGAATGATGCCCTTGGAGACTGAATAACGGTGGGCCGTGCCTTTTTGCGAGACCTCGATCAGTTTGTCGACAATGTGTTGCGGAGTCGCGCGGTCCGGATTACCCATGCCGAAATCAATGATGTCGACGCCATCTGCCCGCTGTTGAGCCTTCAGTTCATTGACGATGTTGAAGACGTAGGGCGGAAGTCGGTTGATGCGCTGAAATTCTTGCATGCGGGGCTCTGAAAAATAAAAGTGTCATGGCCGGGCGGGACTAGCCCCTGAAACCCGGTAAAAGTACCGATGCACCCCTTTACTGTCAACGGCATCCGTCTATTTTGGCGGGGTTTTTCGGTATCCGTTTACCGCCCGGGGTGCCACACTGACCCTGTTGCGCCAGGGCCGGGTGTGGCTTTGATGGCTGCTGCCTGCCTGTGGGACACTGGCCTGTGTGTCTTACCTGAGGATTGCCGCCATGATTCCATCTCCTCCTGTTGTACTTTGTCTATCCGGCCACGACCCCACCGGTGGTGCCGGTATTCAGGCTGATATCGAAACTCTGTTCCGCCTGAACTGCCATCCCTGCACAGTCGTGACGGCGCTGACGGCTCAGGACACCTCAAACGTCCGGCAGCTATACCCGCAGTCTCCGGCGGCCTTGCTGGAACAGGCGCGGCTTCTGATGGCGGACGTGAGGCTGGCGGCTATCAAGATTGGACTGCTCGGTAGTGCCGGCATAGCGCGGGCCGTGGCCCAGCTGCTGGCCGAGGCCGGCCCGTTGCCGGTGGTGTTTGACCCTGTGCTGGCGGCCGGCGGTGGCCATGACATGGCCGGAGCTGAATTGCTGGCGGTGATCCGGGAAGCGGTGTTGCCAAAGGTGACCGTCGTGACGCCCAATACGGTGGAAGCGACCCGACTGACCGGAGCAAGGGTGGCGGATGATTGCGCCGCCCTGCTGCAGGCGCTGGGCTGTCCTCATGTGCTGATTACCGGTACTCACGCCGACAGTCCCGATGTGGTCAACCGGTGGTATGGCGGTGGCCAGATCGACATCCGGGGCTGGCCGCGTCTGCCGGGCAGTTACCACGGCTCCGGCTGCACGCTGGCGGCAGCGCTGGCGGGTTATCTGGCGCTCGGTTTGCCGATGGCCGGTGCCGTGGCAGAGGCGCAGCGCTACACCCATGCCGCTCTGACACGGGCCTACCCGGTCGGGCAGGGTCAGCCCTTGCCGGGCCGCTAAATGTTCGCGCCGCTATCGGTCATCGGTGCCAGCTGACCCGCAACAGGTATTCGTTTTCCTGGTAGTGATAATTCAGTTCACCCTGATAAGCGGCATGGATGGCCTCGCCCACGGCCCGAGCCAGCTGTGGATCGGTATAGGTCATCTCGATACTACCGTCGGCCTGCTGACGGGTGGCCATGCAGCGTTTGAGGGGGTGTTCGGCTTTTTCGCGCTGTTCGACGTTATGCGCCAGATGACTGATGTCATCCAGGTGCAGGGCCAGAAACTCGCCGGTCAATGTCAGAAAGCCCGCCGGGCACTGATCCTGAATGCGGTGGCAGGCGGGACAAAGTACTTCCTGGGTGCCGGTTTCCGGCGCAATCCATTGCCAGCGGCCGTCATGGTAGACGGCACCGCAGCCGGGGCAGAGGCTGGGTTCCGCCAGTTTTTTCTTGCTATGGTAAGGGTCATGAACCCATTCGCTGATAAGTCGGTCATGACGCGGTGTCACGGTCGCATGACCGGTGTGAGGGCTACTCATGTCGCTGTCTCCTTGCGCTGTAGTGAAATCCATAGGCTCACGCCCCACGCCCTGAAGGACGCGCCGCCAGCATAGGCCGGGCATGTGGATCAGGGCAATAGTGGCGATTGCTAGGGTACGGCTGTGGAGAGGTGCCTGAGTCTGGCCGTCCCGCTTCGGTCGTGATCGGGGCCTGCCAAGGGGGTATGATGCCGGCCTCAATGAACTGGGGCCAGGAGACCTATGAGCATCACACGTCACGCCCTGAATACCTTTCTGGCAGACTATCTCGCCATTTCGGACTTTGCCGACTATGGCCCGAACGGTCTGCAGATCGAAGGTGCCGACGATATCGACACCCTTGCCTTCGCTGTTTCGGCGACAGCCCATTCAGTCCGGATTGCCGTGGAGCGAAAGGCGCAGGCCCTGATCGTACATCATGGCGTGTTCTGGTCGTTTCATGGTCCCAGGGTTTTGACGGGCGCCTTTGCCCGAAGGGTATTCCCGCTGGTTCGCCAGCAGATCAGCCTGTTTGCCTATCATCTGCCGCTGGATGCCCACATGGAGGTGGGCAATGCGGCGTGTCTGGCCGGTTTGATCGGGCTTGAACAGTTGGCCCCGTTTGGCGACCACAAGGGCTGTCCGACCGGGGTGCATGGTCAATTTTCTGCGCCGGTGCCAGCGGCAACGCTGCAGGCGCGGTTGGCGTCTGTGCTGGATCATCGGGTGATGCTGGCTTCGCCCGATCCACTCCGACCGGTGGCGAGTGCGGGCATTATTACCGGTGGCGCCAATCGCGACTGGGCGCTGGCCGCAGGGGCGGGTCTGGATGCCTTCATCACCGGTGAAATGAGTGAACACGACTGGCATGAGAGTCAGGAGGCAGGTCTCCACATGTATGCCGGCGGCCACCATGCCACTGAACAATTCGGGATACAGGCGCTGATGGCCAAGATCAGCGCTGTATTTGACGTAGCCTGTTTCTATATTCCCAGTGACAATCCGGCCTGATCATGGGGCGGGCATGAGGTGAAACGTGATGAGGGGCGAAGGTTTATGTTTCGAACCAGTGTCAGGGGCGGATGCCTCGGCGATTGCCGAACTGTCGCTGCGGATTTTTCATCAGTGCTATTTCCCCGACGTGCTGACGCAGGATGAGGTCGATTACTTCTGGCGTCGGGTTTACAGTCCGGAGGTGCTGGCCGAGCGTATCGCCCAGGGCGGGACTTTCGAGTGGTTGATGCTTGATGGGGTGCGTGCCGGTTTTCTGGCTTTTCGGGCAGAGCCAGAGCAGTATTGCCTGCGGCTGGAAAAACTTTACCTGCTGCCGGAGCTACAGGGCAGAGGCCTTGGTGCCACGGCGCTGGCGCGGGTCAAGGCGGCCGCTCAACGCATGGGGCTGGATGTCATCCAGCTCTACGTGTTTCGCAAGAACCAGCGTGCCATTCGCGCCTACCAGCGGGCCGGGTTTATTGTTGAACGGGCCGAGGTCACCGAGTGCAGCAACGGCTTTCGTTACGATGATTACCTGATGAGCCATCGAGGCTGGCCGGGTAGGGGGGATGCTTCGGGGGGCTGAGCCGGAGCCGCATGGGCTCCGGACCCGGGCCTTTATCAGTGGGCCGGAGGTGGCGGGTTATGGGTCATGCCGCCCATGCCACCGGGTTTCTGCATCATCATCTGCTGCATCATCATGTGATGTTCCTTGTCGTGGGCCCTCATCAGTTCCAGCTGTTCGGCTTTCAGCTTGTCCTTTTCCTTGGGGTCGGTGGCGGCCAGTATCTTGTTTGACAGGTCGTGCATCTTCAACAGATGTTCCTGTTTTTGCTTGAGCCGTTCATCACTCATCATCATTCCGCCCATGGCGTTCATGTTACCCATAGGGCCGCCCATGGGTTGGGCGGGCGGTGGCGGAGTGGCGGCGGGTTGGGTCACCGCTTCCTCGGCCTGAGCCGACAGGGACAGTGCGGCCGCGAGCAGGGCAGCGGATAGGTGTTTTATAGTCATAGGGCTCTCCCGGTTCGAGTGGGTTTTGGGTCTGCAGAGTCGATCCTGGCCTGGGACAGGACCGCGGGCAGCTTAGCAGATCACCTTGAATGCAGGCAGTCGTGCGATTACGGCGCCATGGTGTGACCGCCTTCCTCGCTGCTGGGCGTGTCCTCGTAAAGACCGGTCAGCTTGCGGCGGAATTCGTTGGTGATTTCGCGGCCCCGGACGCGGTTTTCCACCACCCTTGGGGTCAACAGCACAACCAGTTCGGTACGTTCAGCGGCCATGTCGGTCTTGCCGAACAGATCGCCAATGACCGGCAGCTCGTAGAGCAGGGGCACGCCTGATTTGGTAATCCCCACCTTCTCCTTGATCAAGCCGCCCAGCACCAGGGTATCCCCGCTGTGTACGGCGACGCTGCTCTTGATCTGACGCTGGGTGATGGTGGGCGAGTCGATCTTGCCGGAAGTATCTGACTTCACATCATCCACGGCCTGGATGATATCCATGCTGACCAGACCTCCCGCATTGACGCGCGGCCTGACGTTCAGCAACACCCCGGTGTCGCGGTACTGGACCGAGTTATAGGAGGAATAGACCGGGTTGTTTGCGACGTTGGCACCGCTGCCGCTGAAGTTACCGTACTGGCCTGTGAGGATAGGCACCTGATCACCGACCTTGATGGCCGCTTCCTGATTATTGAGAACCATGACGGAGGGCGAGGACAGTACGTTGACCTTGCCTTTGCTGGCTTCGGCGCTGAGCAGCAATCTGATGTCTTTGCCTGCCATGACCAGCGAGTACTGAAAGGCGTATGGCGTGGCCCCGGCAATGCTGCTCGCCGCATTTTTCAGGACGTTGATGTCAGGCACGCCGTTCAGGCTCTCGGCATTGGAGCCCTGTTGGAAATACCATTTCACCCCGTATTTCAGGGCATCACCCAGCGCCACCTCGGCGATGGTCGCGTCGATCAGCACCTGATAGGGCATGGTGTCGAGTTCCTTGATGACGGAGGCGATTTCCTGATAGTCCTGCGCCTTGGCAGTAATGATCAGCGCATTGTTCGAAGGATCAGCGACAATCCGCACATTGCCAAGGTCGGCTGTGGTGCTGCCCCTGTTGCGATTGCCCGAACTGCCCCGGCCGATGCCGCCGCCCATGCTGCCACCTGAACCGCCACTCATTCCGCCACTCATTCCGCCGCCTGAGCCGCCGAAAGCGCTGCCACTCCCACTCATGCTGCCGCCCATGCCGCTATAGGAGGAGCCTGCACCGGTACCCGGGCGGCCGCCGGTTTCAAGGCCACCGTTGGAGGCGCCCATACCCAAATCGCCTGCGGTGCTGCTGCCCTGGTCACCGGAGGTGTTGGTGACGGAGTTTGCCGACGCATAGGCCCCGCCAATCTGGCTGCCCTGAGAGCCGGGCCGCAGGGACGGTTTGCCGCCTCCGCCCATGCCGCCGCCAAAGATGTTGCTGAGGGTTTTGGCCAGCTCCACGGCATCAACGTTCTGCACCCGATAAACGTGAACCCCGCCGGTACGGGTGGAGTTGTAGCGGTCCAGTCGCCCAATCCAGGCGCTGATTTCTTCCAGGTAACGCGGTTGAGAGGTGACGGCCAGGATGGCGCTCAGCCGTTCGATCGGCAGGATGCGCACCAGCCCTGCGAGTGGGCCCTTGTTGGTGTCGCCCATGACTTTTTCCAGTTCTTCCGCTATCAGCCCGGCCTCAACGTTGGCCAGGGGATAGAGGCCGACAGACATGCCCCGCATGAAATCAACATCGAACATCTGGATGGTGTCCAGCGCACTTTGCAGCTCGTCCGCCGTGCCTGCCAGCATCAGCATGTTGCGAACGTTATCCACCCGCACGATGGATTTTGGCGGCATCAGCGGTTCCAGAACCTTCTGCATTTCCTGCGCGCCCACATAGCGTAACGGTGCCACCCGCACCTGATAGCCGGGCGGTACGCGCTGGCCCGGGACCCCCAGTTGCGTGCCGGTCGCACTGGTGACTCCGGCCGCTTCCGGCTCAATGCGGTAGGTACCATTGTCTTTGATCAGTACCGCGCCATTGATGCGCAACAGCATTTCCAGTGTGGGTATGAGCTCGTCATCGGTCAGTGCGCGGGTGGTCTGGAGGGTCACCTTGCCGCTGACCTTGGGGTTGATGATGTAGTTGACCTTGAGGGTTTCGTCGAGGATGGTTTTGGCAACCTCGCTGAGATCCGCATCGTCAAAGTTGAGGGTGTATTTACCTTCCTTGCGCGATTGCTGGCTGGACGTCGTACCGCCCAGAGTAGTGCCCTTGCGACCCAGCAGATTGCCGGTAGCGGGGTAGTATTCCGGGGGTCTTACTTTCCGGGCCGTGAGCGGCTCACTCTGGATGGGGGGTATTTCCTTGAGCCCTTTGACCGACTCTATGGAGAGATTGCTGGGAATCGGTGTTCTCTTGATTGACTCGGGACCGAGTGACTCGCAGCCGGACAACGCCATGAGGATGGCTGCCGGGAGGGCCAGAAATCGCGGTTTCATCGTAAGCATGGAGCGTTATCTTTAATTCAGGTGTGATTCGATTATGGAGCCGATCATGTGCGGATGGCGGTCAGGCCAGGCACCGATTCCCGGTTGGATGATACCTATTGATATTCTCCGCTGTCAGGTTCGGCGTCTTCTTCAACGGGTGCCTCTTCCGGCATTTCATCGGGAGCCGGGCTGTTGGGCGGCGCGGCAACCGGGACGGGTCTGCCGACAGGATGTCCGGGGGGAGGTACCTGAGTCGGGGGTGCATTCGGGCTTTGGGTCAGGGCCGGCGCTACCGGAGTGGGCGATTTGGCGCGTTTTTTAAGCAGGGCGAGTTCTTCATGTCGGTCGCCTTGCTGCAGGACCACCCTGTCCTCTTTGACCTCCATCAGCTGCCAGCCATCCAGACTGTCCTTGACCCTGATGCGCTTGTACTTGCCCTTGCCGTCAACCAGCAATACGACGGTTCCCTGGGGAGTTTGGATGATTCCCATCAACTTGAACTGCATGGGGCCTGGTGGCGCTTTTTCCACGACCTGTTCTGCAGAGGGCTCCTTACCCGGTTGGCGATTTTCCATGAACAGGGGCCGCTGGGTGATCTGTTCGAACGTGCTTTCCTCGGGCATGACAAACGGGCTGTCGCCGCGGGTTTCTGCCGGGTTCGCAGTCGTTGCGCTCTGTGGCGGGGCAGGGGGGCGATGGCGCTTCAATACGACCCATTCCAGGGCGAGGGCCAATCCCAGAGCCCAGGCGATGAGCCCAAGAATGGCGCTGAGCCAGTAGGCGCGTGGCAGATTTTTCATGTCAGGGTGCCCGCCTCATAAAAGCCACCACGTCAAAGTCGATGCTCAGTTTGTCCGGCATCACCTGATTTTTCTGGTTGGGATTCCTGGGTACCCTAATCGGCCGGATGTTGAGGTTTTCAACAAACAGGTACGGCTTGGCAGACTCGAAGCGGTAGAGCACCTGCTTCAGGATCGGCGAACTGCCGTTCATGCGCACCTTGACACCAATTCGGGTGAACTGCTCCTCGTCATGCTCAGGGATGACCTGGGTGCTGGTCAGTTCGCCCCCCGCATTGCTGATGGCCTCTTTGATTTTGCTTTGCAGATCGGCTGAGGCCAGTGAGGCGGCTTCGGTGGGCAGGAAGGTTTCATCACTCTTGTCGCCGGATTTCTGTTGCTCAAGCCGAGCGACCAGCTGTTTTCTCTCGGCGGATACCTTCTGCAGACGGTTCAAACGGAATTCGAGGTCCTCGACATGATCCTGATAGTCCCGGGTCATGCTGATCAGGGGCATGACCACGATGACAATGATGAGAACCACAAGGCCAAACAGCAGGCCCAGCGCCAGGCCGCGGGAGCGGTCCAGGGTGATGGGCTGGTTGAAGCGTTCAATGAGGTGTTTCAGAAGACCTCCCGTTCACCACGCCGCTGGCGATCTGAAAGCGTTCCAGACCATTGCTGGTGTCCTTGGTCACCGGCGAGACGAAGCTGGTGTCGGTGAAGAAGTTTGACGTTTCAATTTGTTCGATGAGGCTGGATGCTGAGGGTGATTGCCCCTGAATGATGATCCGCTTGTCCTTGTACTGCAGGCCGTTCAGCCAGGTAGTGTCGGGGATGATGCGGCTGAGTTCTTCCAGCATGTCGATGATGACGGGCTCACTGCGTTTCCGTTCTTCGAGGAAACGGGCCTGATGCAGCAGGCTATCGGATTCCTGTTTGAGGCTCTCGACCTCCCTCGCGGTTTTCCCCAGTTTGGCGACCTGCTCCTCAAGGCGCGATGCCTCGGAACGTGCTGACAGCAGGGGCAGCAGGCCGATGGCGATTAGTAGCAGAGCGATCAGGCTGGCGGCGGCAATATTCGCAATGCGCGGCCAGCGGGCTCGGTTGGGGGAATAGTGACCGGGCAGCAGATTGTAGTCACCGGGCCGGGCTTCATCGGCCAGATACACGGTTTGGGGCTGCCAGCCCGTCCGTGTCAGGGCGTCCAGCAACGTGTCGAGTTTGCGGCGCGGGGTAAGAATCAGTTCGACCACCATCTGCCGGCTGTCGCTCAGGCGTTCGGCGATATGGAAATCGAAATAAATCTGGTCTTGCTTGAAGGGCGTCAGGCGATCCATTTCGAATCTCAGAACCTGGGTCAGATTTTCTTCGGCTGCCATTGGCAGCTTGATGCGTTTACGCAGGGCCTGCTGCGGGGGTAATTGAAGCGCCAGCGGGATCTCCGCCAGTGCGGGTTGTTCTGCAAACAAACGCTCACGCTGTTCTCGCCCGCTGTCATCAAGGCGGTATTGGCCGATGAGTTGTTCGCCTGCCGCCGTCAGGTGAGAAACCCGCAGGCCCTCCGCCTCAGGGTAAAGCAGCAGGTGTTCGCCGGAATTGCCCAGCAAGGCATTCAGGCCGGCAGGCAGCATGGCGCCCAGTTCCTGCTTCCACCAGCGGAGGAACTGCTGCAACTGAGGCACGATCGGGGTATCCAGCTTCAACATGGGCTAGGGCTGTGTCCTTGCATGGGGGGGTCTCTGGAATGGTTCTGCTACTCGGTTTTATTTTTGGCGTAGCCCTGTTCGCGCCAGGTCAGGTAGACGAAGGGGGCACCACCTGAAATTCCCTGGCCGCGCTTGATGGTCGATCGGACGCCTGCCACCAGTTGCCCACCGATCGCCGCCCTTGCTTCTACCGTATAGGCAAGGTCTGCGGAGGTCTGGTAGTTGATCCCCGGGACCGGGGCAAAGGGCGCTGGATTACCCAGACTACGCTGTAACAGGTAGTTATCAACGGCAGCAACATCGCCCTTGGCCAGTTTCAACAGAATCTCGCGGGGCGCTTTGGCCGGATTAAGACCATCCTGTCCCGTGTACAGCGTGAACCAGGGCAGCAATTGCCGAAAGATCTCAGGTGTCATGCCAAGCACGCTACGCAGTTCATCGAGCACCAGGAAATTGCGGTTCTGCGGGCCTTGCCGGGTGTTGGCTGCCGTGTACTCCGCCGACTCGGCGCCGTGCAGGCGTTTAATATCATCCCCATCGCGCCAGTCCAGAATGGCATCTGTAAGCTTTACGGACGCCTCGTCATTATGAAGTATTAAATTCAGAATGGCGCGCAAGGTTTGTTCCTGTGCGCCATTGAGGTCGATTTTACCACCCTCGTCCATCACGGCGACCTGCACTCTGGCGCCCTCGACCTCCCAGACATAGGGCGTGCCATCTGCTTTCCATCGGGTTTTCTGATCCGGTAGAGTCAGCATCAGCATGGCGTAGTGAATGGCGCCTTCTGCAAGCGCCGTGGCCTTGGCCCGCTCGTGGGCGTGGCTCAGTATGGCCGCTTCGCGCTGAGTTGACAGCGCGTAGCTGGCGGCCATGATGGTCATCAGGCTAACGACCCACAGCACCATAATCATGGCGACGCCGTCTTGTTTTGGGTGGCAGTGCCGCATGGTCAGCGCAAAATCCTGGTTTTGGGGGCAATCAGCAGTTCCGGCCAGGTTTTTTCGCCGACCGGCGTGATGGTAATCCTGATCAGCGCGGGCAATTGGGGATCGCGCCATTCGTCCAGCCATTGCGGGTCGGGTTGCAGCGGGTTGATGCCGTTGGGGTTGGTGGCCGGTTGGGGTTGCGGGAAATAGGACACGCTGAATTTTTCGACGTCCTCGACGATAGACAGGTCGTCGACAGGTTCCGGAGGCTTTGTTTCACTGGCCACAGCACTGTAGGGCGTTATCGAGACCCGCAAGTCCTTGCGGTTGTTGTCCGCCTTCGCCAGATAAACGTCGAAGCGGTAAAGGCCGCCGGCGTCGATCTGCTCTGGCATCGGAGCGACGTAAGAAAGCGTGTCGCTGCTGCCGTAAAAGGCGGGTCGCATCTCGCCCGACACGACCGTACCGGCTACTGGTAGCAGACTGCCAATATGATGCCGCAGAAAATTTTCCACCACGAACAGTCGGCTGGCTTCGGCCAGGCGCTTTTCGCCGGCCTCCCAGCTTTCCGCGCCTATCCGCAGGCTGCCGGTCAGCAGGAGCATCATGACGCTCAGCAGGACGGTAGCCAGCAGCACCTCAATGAGGGTGAATCCGCGATGACGGGGTGCTGTCATTTCAGCCCACCCAGGGGTTTATCCGGCAGGAGCCGCAGCGTGGTCAGGCTGAAGGCGCGCGGATCATCAAGCTCGCCCCATTCCACCTCCAGTTCCACCCAGTAAGGCTTGTAACCGACGGTTTTCTGCTCGCCGAGCAGTGATTCGTCAAAAGGGTAGGGGTAGACACTGAGCCGCCAGCGATAGCCGTCGCCGGTCTCGCCCTGACTTTCGCCGGGTTCCAGCGGTGTCTCGACGCCGGTCCTGGCCATCAGGGACTCTGCCGTGATGATGGCGCGGGAGTAGTCGTCAGCGGTGCTGGCGATGTGTCCCGATCCGCCAAAAATGCGCAGTAGAACACCCAGTGATAGCGCCATGATGGAAAAAGCCACCAGAACTTCGAGCAGGGAAAAACCGGTTTGGTTGGCGTATGGCCTACTCGTCATCGCCATCCCCTTCGCCCTGTTTGACTTCGCCGGTCAGCCAGTTGATGTCGACCACGCGGGTTTGTCCGCCACCGCGGAGGGTAACCCGTCCGCCTGTGGCCGAGCCATCGGCAAAAAAACGAATGCGGCCGGTACCTTCATCAACGGTTTCACTGGCAGAGGTGTAGAGGCTTAGTTTGATTTCGGGCGGGAGAGGGTAGGTTTTGGGCCGCCCGGTCAGTCGGTAGCTGTGACGGTCAATGTCAAGTTCGAATACGGCTTCCTTGCCGTTGATCAGCGCCTGTCCCCGAGTATGGCGCAGAGCCGAAGCGATATCCCGCACGGATGAGTAAAGTTTGGCGCGAGCGATAGCGGGACCGAAGTCGGGCACGATGGTGGCCATCAGCATACCGGCGATCACCATGACTACCAGCATCTCCAGCAGGGTGAAGCCCGCGATGGCCGGGGAGCCGGCAGCGCGAACCGTGACCGCCCGCGCCATGGGCCCTTCAGAACGCATGGTGCGGGCGGCAAGCGGTGTGGATGTGGGAAATAAGGATAGACGGTACCTGCTATTCCCAGCTCTTCACGTCCTGATCTTCGCCCTCGCCCCCTTCGGCGTTATCGGCACCCAGGGTGAAGATGTCGAATTTGCCGTGCTGACCGGGGAAAGCATAGTGATAGGGATTGTTCCAGGGATCGACCGGCAGCTTCTTTTTGCGCAGGTAGGGACCATTCCAGAATTTGGCAGTAGAGGGCTGCTCTACCAGTGCAGCCAGCCCTTCGTCACCGCTGGGGTAGCGGCCAGCATCCAGGCGGTACATATCGAGAGCCGAGGACAGTTCCTCGATTTGCAGACGGGCAGTCTTGGTTTTGGATTCGCCGAGGTGCTTGATGACCTGGGGGCCCACCAGTCCGGCCAGCAGACCGATGATGGCCAGTACCACCAACAGCTCGATCAAGGTGAAGCCCCGCTGGTTGCGCAGAGGGCCATTCGGGATGCGATAGACGTGGGTATTATCTTTCATGGTTGTACGTGAGGTCGGATGTAATGAATCGGTCGTGATTGATGGGCTCAGGCGAATGCTGCCGGCCATTTTTTCTGTCATTCCGCACCGTCATGACAGGGTGTCATGTGGCTCGGCGTCCAAAGGAGCCATTATTGTAGAGTTTATTGTAGAGGTGTCAGAAAAATGAACCATA
This sequence comes from Methylococcaceae bacterium, assembly GCA_044378425.1. GTDB lineage: Bacteria > Pseudomonadota > Gammaproteobacteria > Methylococcales > Methylococcaceae > UBA6136. The sequence goes on along the minus strand of JBILXN010000010.1, from coordinate 2,169 downwards.
GGTCATTCTGCTAATAGCAAAGTCCGCGAGGTCGTTAGAAGGCCAGATCATTGACGCTGAGAATGGCCATCAGGATGGAAATGATGATCCCGCCGATCATGAGACCCAGCCCCACAATCAGTACCGGCTCCAGCAGGGCCAGTAGCCGCTGGATCGAGATTTTGATCTCCTTGTCGTAGGTAGTGGCGACTCTGTCCAGCATTTCCGGTAACTGGGCGGATTCCTCGCCCAGCTTGATCATCTGCATGGCGAGGGTCGGAAACAGCTGAGCCTCCATGAGTGGTGCCGTCAGCCCGCCGCCCTCCTTCAGGCTATTGACGGCATGATCGAGTTTTTCCGCCACCAGCCGGTTATCCAGGGTTTCCTTGACGATGGAGAGTGCAGCCAGCAAAGGCACGCCATTGGCCAGCAAGGTGGCAAGGGTGCGGCTGAAGCTGGCAACCTGAAACTTCAGGATCAAGTCTCCGAACAGCGGCAGTTTCAGCATCCAGCGGTCCCAGACCAGTCGTCGTACCGGATCTCCGCGCTGGTAACGGATCCAGGCGCTGACGCCCATAACCAGGGGTACCATGGCCCACCAATAGGCGCGAACGGCATCGGCGGCGCCGACTACAATCTGGGTCGGTACCGGGAGTTCCTTGCCGGCGCTGTCAAACATTTCGGTAAATTGCGGCACGACGAAGGTCAATAGCAGCAGTAATGAGCCCACCGCCATCACCACCAGTATGGCGGGGTAGATCATGGCGGTGGTGACGGTGTCGCGCAGTTCCTTTGAGTTGTCGAGGTACTGGGTCAGCCGATCCAGCACCACATCCAGCGCTCCGCCGGCTTCGCCGGCGCGAATCAGATTGAGGTAGAAACGGGAAAAGACCGACCCCTGTGCGGAGAGCGCGTCTGACAGCTGGGCCCCGCCTTTCACCTTGTCGAGAATCTTGCCAATCATCGCGTTGAACGCGGGTTCCTCCGCAGTCAATTCAAGCAACACGCTAAGTGCCCGATCCAGCGGCAGACCGGCTTGCAGCAGGGTCAGCAGTTCCCGGGTGAACAGGCTGATCTGCTTGTGCGAAATCCTGCTGGCCTTGCGACCGGGCCGCAAAAAGGCAAAGGGGTTGCTGCCGGCGGGTTTGATCTGGATGGGTAGCAGGCCTTCCGCCTGCAGGCTTAGCAACAGGCTGGTTTCATCGGAGGCCTCCCGTTCTTCCTCAACGGTGGCCCCCTCACGATTCACGGCCTTAAAGGTATAGAGCGGCATTTTGTGCAGAATGATAGTGGTCTGGGGTTAGCTGTCCGAGGTGACGCGGAGGACTTCCTCAATGGTGGTGAGACCCTGCACCGCCTTGCGCAGGCCGTCGTCATACATGGTGTGCATGCCCTCCAGGAGTGCCTGAGCCTCAATCTGGCGGGCCTGGGCATGGGTCATCACCAGGCGCCGGATATCGTCGCTCATCACCAGGAACTCGGTGATGGCGAGTCGGCCCCGATAGCCGGTGCCATCACAGGCTTCGCAGCCCCCGGGCCGGTAAAGCTGCACGTCTGCCCCATCGGTGAATTTCCACAGATTCATTTCCGCCACCATTTCCGGCAGAGCCTCGAACGGTTCGTGACAGTGCTGGCAGAGACGCCGAACCAGACGCTGACCGAGTATGCCGTTCACCGTTGAGGTGATCAGATAATCTTCAAGGCCCATGTCCATCAGGCGGGTTACGCCGCCAGCGGCATCGTTGGTGTGAAGAGTGGATAGCACCAGATGGCCGGTGAGGGCCGATTGCACGGCGATACGGGCGGTTTCGAGATCACGCATCTCGCCGATCATGATGACGTCCGGGTCCTGCCGCACGATAGAGCGCAGTGCGCTGGCGAATGTCAGCCCGATCTGCGGCTTGGTCTGGATCTGGTTGACGCCTTCCAGCTGATATTCCACCGGGTCTTCGACGGTGATGATCTTGCGGTCGGGCGTGTTGATCTTGTTCAGTGCAGTGTAGAGCGAGGTACTTTTGCCGCTGCCGGTCGGGCCGGTAATCAGAATAATGCCGTGGGGCAGTTCCAGCACATCCAGAAAGCGCTTCAGGGCATCGCCATCGAAGCCCAGTGTGCCAAAGTCAAACTTGATGCTTTCCTTGTGCAGCAGGCGGATGACCACGCTCTCACCGAACATGGTCGGTACGGTCG